>NZ_JAKZBV010000003.1 GCF_022539255.1 Sinomonas terrae | reverse complement strand
CGCCGAGGACGAGCCCCTGGCCGAGGTCGAGGCAGAGAAGGTCGAGGAGACCCTCGAGTCCCCCGCCTCCGGAGTGCTCGCCGAAATCGTCGTCCCCGAAGGCCAGACCGCCGAAGTCCGCGCCGTCCTGGCCTACATCGAGACCGCCTGACCGGCAGCCCAGGGAAGACGGGAGAGCACCATGCCACAGGTCGATCCGCGCCAGACGATCCAGGACGCCGCCGAGGGCGGCTACGCCGTGGGCGCCTTCAACATGCACAACGAGGAGACCACCGAGGCGCTCGTCAGAGCGGCCGAGCGGGCGAAGGCCCCCGTGTTCCTCCAAGTGGGACGGGCCATCGTCCCCCACATGGGCCTGAAGAGGGCCTACGAGATGACAAGACGGGTCGCGGAGGAATCCGAGGCGAACTATGTCATCCACCTCGACCATGGACCGTGGGACGAGGTGTTCGAGGCGATCAAGCTCGGCTTCACCTCCATCATGTACGACGGCGCGCACCTTCCATTCGAGGAGAACATCCGCACCACGCGGAAGGTCGTCGAAGTCGCACACGCCTTCGGCATTCCGGTCGAGGCCGAGCTCGGGAAGATCCCCAACGCCGACGAGCAGGTGGACTGGTCTGCCTACTACACCGACGTGGCCGAGGCCGAACGGTTCGTCGCCGAAACCGGCATCGACTTCCTGGCCATCTCGGTCGGCATCGTCCACGGCGTCCCACTGGCCAAGCCGCAGCCGCTGGACATCCAGCGTGTGAAGGAGATCGAGGCCGCCGTGGGCATCCCGCTGGTCCTCCACGGTGCCTCCGGGGTACCCGACAACGAGATCCTGGCAGCCATGGCCGCCGGAGTCCACAAGTTCAACGCCGACACCGACCTCCGGCTCGCCTTCCGTTCCGGGATCGAGGCCATGTGGGCCCAGGGCGACCGGCAGCTCGAGGACGCCATGACCGAAGGCCGGGAGCGCATGATCGCCGCGACAGTGAAGAAGATGGAGCTCTACGGCTGCGCCGGCAAGGCACTGCCGGCGGGGAAGCGATGACCTCGGCGTCCTCCCGGACGGCCGCCGTCGCCACCCCGCTCAAGGGGATCCGGCGCACCGCCGCCCGCAGGATGGTCACCGCATGGGAGGCCCCCGTCTTCCACCTCGCGGTCGAGGCCGAGATGGGCACAGCACTGAGCGTGAAGGAGCGGATCCCGGGCGCGACGGTCACCGACGCGATCCTGGCCGCATGCGCGCGGGCCCTGACCGATCACCCATCCCTCAACGCCCACTACGGCGACGAGACCGTCACCACGTTTGCCCATGTCAACCTCGGCATGGCGGTGGACACGGGCGCAGGGCTGGTGGTCCCGGTCATCAAGGATGCCGGGGACCTGGACATGGCCGGGATCGCGGCAGCGCGCAGGGACCTCGCCGCGCGGGCCCGAGAGGGCCGGCTGTCCATGGCAGACGTCACCGAGGGAACGTTCACCGTCTCGAACCTGGGGATGATGGGCATCGACTACTTCGACGCGATCCTCAACGTCCCCCAGGTCGCCATCCTGGCCGTCGGAGCCACCCGCCAGGAGCATGTCCGGGACGAGGACGGGACGCTCTGCTGGCGTCCCCGCGCCCGGCTCACCCTCACCTGCGACCACCGGGCCGTGGACGGGGCAACCGGTGCCCGCTTCCTCACCGGCATCAGAGAGCATCTCGAGACGATCTGAACAAAACCGACATCCTGACGCTGGGGAACCGTTGTGCCCAGGGAGCCCTTCACAGCCCCTGGGCACAACGCCGTTCCCGGCCAGAGGGCCGCGCCCGACCGGAGGAGACATCATCCAATCCCCTCGTTGCAGGGCTTGCCCTGCCTAGCAAGGGAGGTGGTGTCAGCGCTCCTGGGGCAGCGGAAGGTCGGCCCGGACTGATTCGGCGGTGGCTTCGTCCCCCAACATGGCGCCGTCCCTGGCCCCCGCCGGCCGGGGTGTGCCTCGTGGGGAATTGAGCAGGATGGCTCCTGGCCCCGAACCGTGTGAACACGGAAGGAAAGCTGTGGACGCGGGAAGGCCCCTTACGGTCCCCGAGGGCAAGGATCCGTAAGGGGCCTGAGGGTGCGGCCGAGAGAGTGGGCTGGATGTCGTCCCGCTGGCGGAATCACCGCAGTCGGCCGACGATGGTGCGCACCAGCGGCCAGACCCGGGCCACAGAGGTGTGGTTCACCGATTCTTTGGGGGAGTGGAGGTCGTGGAGCTCGGTCCCGATCGAGATGATGTCGAGCCCTGGGACCTTCTGGCTGAACATGCCCAGTTCGAGGCTGCACTGGGAGACGTGGACGTCCGGCTCTTCGCCGAGGGCGTCCCTGAAGGCCTCTCTGGCGACTTCGAGGAGCGGCGAGCCGGGGTGGTAAGGGAACTCCGGCGCGTCGAGCCCGTACTGCTCGACCGCGATGCCGCCGCCGGCAAGGGCCGCGAGGGACCGCACCCGGTCCAGGATCTCGTGCTTGCGCGAGGTCACCGCCGCGGTGATCGTCGACATCAGCCTTGCGCCCTCCGGTGTCGTGCGGACGGTACCGAGGTTGTTGGAGCTTTCGACGATTCCGGGCACCCCCAGGCTCCAGCTCAGGACCCCGTTCGGAACCAGAGACGTCAGGCGGGCAAACCGGGTCCCGGCCTGCGCCGAGAAGGCCCTGGGCGGAGTCTCGGCCGAGTCCAGTTCCAGCCGTAGGCCGGGGTCGGAGATGGAGTATTCGCGGCGGAGCGTCTGCTCGAGCTCGGCGACGAGTGCTGCCGCGCCGGCGGCGTCTTCGGGCCGCAGGAGCACCAGGGCCTGCGCGTCTGCAGGGATCGCGTTGTTCTGGGCGCCGCCGTGCGGGGCTGCGATGCGGACGTCGTACCTGGAGTGCAGGGCGTTGAGTGCCCGTGCGAGGACCAGGACGGCGTTGGCGCGTTCGAGGTGGATGTCGAATTCGCAGTGGCCCCCGGCGAGGCCCCGGACCTTGAGGAGCCTGGCCCCGCTGTGCGTGTCCGGGACCGGCTCCCACTCGGCCGGGATGTCGACCGTGAAGGTGACGTCGCCGCTGCAGCCGGCGAGGATCTCCTTCTCGGTGATCCAGTTGAAGTCGATCATCCGCTTGCCGGAGAGCCTGCCCGTGTCGAACTGGGCTGCCCCGACCTTGCCCTTCTCCTCCATGGCGGTCAGGACCGCCTCCAGGGGCGGGTGCGGCAGGTCCCGGGAGTCGAGCAGCGCGAGGATGTACGAGACGCCGATGCCGTTGTCGGCCCCGAGGGAAGTCCCGTCGGCGGTGATGAAGTCGCCTTCGATGCGGAGCTCGATCGGGTCCCGTTCGAAGTCGTGGACCACGCCCTCGTCCTTCTCGCACACCATGTCGAGGTGGCCGTGGAGGATCAGGGGAGGTGCGTCTTCGAGGCCGTGCTGTCCGGGCTTCTTGACCAGGACGCAGTGCATCTCGTCCTGGACGGCCTCCAGGCCCCGGTCGCGTGCGAAGCCGATGACCCAGTCGGCTACTTCCTTCTCGTTGCCCGAGCCGCGGGGGATTCCCGAGAGGCTCTCGAAGAAGGAGAACACCTCTTGGGGCTGGATGGATTTCAGGGTGGACATGGCTGTTCCTTCTCTGGCTGTCTGGGCTGCCCATGCGCGGGCCGCTGCTGCTTCGGGGGTGTACCAGGGGTGTCCGGGTCCCTGTGCGGCGGCTACTTCACCACACCGGCGCGCTTGCGGCCCATGGTCAGGGCCACGGCGACGATGATGACGAGCCCGTAGACGAGGCTCTGTGCCTGCGGATTGATGCCTACCGAGGTTGCGCCGATCGGCACCAGGCCCACCGTGAGGGCTCCGAAGACGATGTTGAGCGGGTTGGTCACCCCGCCCGTGATCGCCGTGCCGCCGAGGATCGCGGCGGTGATGCCGGGAAGCAGCAGGTCGCTGCCGAGGCCGAACGAGGAGGCTGCTCCGGCCTGGGCGATGACCAGGATGCCCGCAAGGCCGGACATGAGCCCGGAGAGGGCGAAGGCTGCCACCTTGAGCCATCTGGTGCGCAGGCCTGAGAACAGCGCCCCGCTCTCGTTCAGGCCGACGGCCGTCACCCCCTGCCCCGCGCGGGTGAAACGGAGGGCGGCCCAGAGCAGGACGGCGCAGACGACCCCGACCCAGAACGCGAGGGGGAGCCCCGCTAAGGCGGTTCCGAACAGGGGCGCGAGCAGGTCGGTGTTGGCGGTCGCGTAGACGGTCGTGGCATGGCTGACCTCGAGCGAGGCGGCCTGCAGGATGCCCAGCGTGCCGAGGGTCAGGGCGAACGAGGGGATCTGGCCGAAGGCGATCAGGAAGCCGTTCGCGGCGCCGATGAGCGTCATCAGGGCCAGCGTGAGCAGGGGCGCCGCGGCCGCGAGCGGTCCGAGCGTCTGGGCGAGGACCATCGCGGAGAAGACGACCAATGCGGCGTTGGAGAGGTCGATGGAGCCGACGTTGAGGACCATCGCCTGCCCGAGGGCGACGAGCAGGATGGGCGCGGCGGTGACGGTGAGGATGCCCAGGCCGCCGCCCGTGAGGAAGGTGGGGGTCAGGACGGCAACGAGCACCAGGAGGGCGACGAAGACTGCCAGCGGGCCGATGGAGCGCCAGATGCCGGCTCGGCGGGGGCGGGTGGGTCCCTTCGGCGTCGGGGGCGCGGCTGAGAGCGGTTCAGGTTGGAGAACGGCGTTGTCGGTCATCTGGTTCACACCATCTTTTCCAGCAGGTCTAGGGATGTGGGGGAGTCGGTGGAGAGGTCGAAGCGGGCGGTGACCTCGCCGTCGCGCATCACCAGCACCTGGTCGCCCATCTCGAGGGCTTCTTCGAGCGTGTCGGGCAGGAGGACGACTGCGGCGCCGCCGCTCTGGGCGGTGCGGATCTGCTCGTTCACCGTCTGGGCAGCTCCTGGGTCGAGGCCGCGCAAGGGGTGGTCGAGGACGAGCACCTTGCTCTCCTTGGCCGAGAGCCACTTGGCCAGGACGACCTTCTGCTGGTTCCCTCCGGAGAAGCTCCCCAGTGGCAGGCGTGGGTCCCGGGGGCGCACGTCGAGGCGCTCGAACCACTCTGCGGCACCCTTGGCCTGTTCCCTGCGCTTCAGGAACGGCCCCCACGCTGCGGGCCCGGGATGGGCGAGGGCGAGGTTCTCGGCGGCGCTGAGCCCCCCGACCATGCCCTCCACCTTCCGCTCCGCCGGGATGTACGCAAGGCCCGAGCGGACGGCCCGGCGGATGGACCAGGACCGGGCGGGCTTCCCTGCGATCTCGATCGTGCCGGAGTCGAACGGCTCGGCGCCGAAAAGGGCGCGGCTGACTGATTCGCGGCCGGAGCCCATGGCTCCGACGATGGCGAGGCAGCTGCCCGGGGAGAGCGAGAAGGAGATGTCTTTGAAGCTCCCCCTGCGCCCCAGACCCCTCACCTCGATGACGGGGGCGGCAGGGTTCTGGGCGGCCTTCTGCCGAGTCCTGGCAGTCGCCTCCTTGCCGACCATGAGCCTGAAGAGGTCGTCTTCCGTCACCTCCTCCCGGCGGCGGTCGGCCACGACCTGGCCGTGGCGCATCACGATGACGCGGTCGCAGATGCGCAGGATCTCGTCGAGCCGGTGGGACACGAACAGGACGGAGCCGATTCGCTTCAGGGCCCGGATCTCGCGCTCGAGGATCTCCGTCTCGCTGCGTTCGAGCACCGAGGTGGGCTCGTCGAGGATTACGAGGGGCGAGGCGTGGACGGCCTCATCGACCCTGAGGGCTCTGGCGATCTCCACCATCTGCCGGTCGACGAAGGACAGGTCGCCCACGGTCGTCCGGGGGTCGACGGACGAGCCGACGCGGGCTAGCACCTGCGCCGCCTCTCTGTTGAGCCGTGACCAGCGGTAGATCCCGTAGCGCGTCGCGGCGTCCTTGGACGAGAGGGCGTTCATGGCGATGTTCTCCGCCACGGAGAGGTTGGTCAGCAGGGACTGCTCCTGGTGGACCACACCGATTCCCGCGGCCACTGCGTCTTGGGGGCGACGGAAGTTCACCCGGCGCCCATGGGCCTCGATCGTGCCTGAGTCCGGCTGGTGGAGGCCTGTGAGGATCTTCAGGAGTGTGGACTTGCCGGCGCCGTTCTCGCCGATCAGGCCCACCACCTCGTTGCGGGGGACCTCGAGGGAGACATTGCGGACGGCCTGGACGGCGCCGAAGGACTTCACGACGTTGGTGAGCCTGAGGGCCGGGGTGTGGAGCCCGGTGGCGGGCGCCAGGGGTGCGTTGGTCATTTGACGATCCTCAATCTGCTCCGATGGGGCCAGGCTGCGGCAAGGACAGCCGCGATCAGGACGGCTCCGGAGACGGCGGACTGGAGGTTGGGGCTGACGCCGCTGAGGATCAGCCCATTGTTCAGCACTGTCAGCATCAGCACCCCGACGGCGGTGCGGAGGATTCCTCCCCTGCCTCCGCCGAGGGAGGTGCCGCCGATGACGACGGCGGCGATCGTGGTGAAGAGGTTCCCGTTCCCCACGGTCGAGGAGCCCTGGCCGAGCTGGAGGCTGGCGAGGATGCCGGCAGCAGCGCTGCAGGCGCCTGCGGCGACGAAGATGTACACCTTGTACCGCCCCACCGGGATCCCGTTGGCGCGCGCGATCTCCTCGTTGTTCCCGATCGCGTAGGCGAAACGGCCCAGACGGGTGAACCGGGTGACGGCAATGCCGGCGAGGACGATGACTGCGGCGAGGAGGAAGGCGTTGGGGAGGCCGATGGTCAGCCGGGTGGGCCAGGACTTCAGGGCCGCGTCCGAGAGGAAGGGGATGCCGGAGTCCCCGTAGAGGAGGGTCGCGATGCCGAGCCCGATGAACCAGGTGCCCAGGGAGACGATGAAGGACGGGACCTTCAGGGCAGTGTGGACCAGCCCGATGAGCAGCCCGAGCCCCATGCCGACCAGCAGGGCCGCGGGAAGGGCCCAGAAGCCGAGGTCTGCCGTGCCACGGCTGTTGGCCGTGAGCAGGACGAAGGTCATCCCCCCGGCCCCCATCACGCCCTCGACGGAGAGGTCGATGGAGCCGGTGAGGATCACGAGGGTGGAACCGACGCCGACGACCAGCGGCAGCGAGGCCAGTTCGAGGATGGTCCGCATGTTCTGCGGGGTGAGGAAGGAAGTCGGGTTCAGCGCCGCGAACACCACGATGAGCGCGATGAGGGCGGCGACCTCGCCGAGGCTCTTGAGCTGGAGGCGCCGGTGGGGGCGGGCCTCCGGCCCCCTGTTCGCGGGCTGGGGCTCGAGCAGCCGGGGCCCGCTGACCTTTTCTGTCATTGCTATCACCTTGGGGTTGCCGGGGTTGGCGCCCCCGCGTCCGAAGAACCGGGCGCGGGGGCCATTGGCTGGGACCAGCGGCCTTGTTGTCAGGGCAGCTTCTCGGGGCCCCCGGCCACCAGCGGGGTGGGCGGGGTGTTCCACGGGCCGTCCTTGATCAGGCTGTCCATCCAGCTGCTGATGTAGTTGGGGTCGTCGTACTTGGTGTAGTCGGAGAGGTTCTGCGGGGTGACGCATTCGAGCTGGAAGAGGCTGTCGCGCTTCTCGTGCGGCAGCTTCGAGGGGTCGATGGCTCCCGTGGCCGCCTGGTACGCGGTGTAGAGGCCTATGGCGGCGGCCATGTAGCCGCGGTGGAAGGTCTCCCCGACGATCGCGTCGTTGCCCATGTGGTCCTGCATGTCCTTGATCTCCGGCGGGTAGAGCCCGTCCGAGGCGAACTTGACGTCGTTGATGCGCCCGGCGTTCTGAACTGCCTGGATGGAGCCGACCGTCATGCCGTCGTCCGCGGACCAGACTCCATTGACCTGGTTGCCGTACTTGGCCAGCAGGCTCTGGGTCACCTGCAGGGCCTGCTGGGGATCCCAGTTCGCCGGCTGCGTGTCGAGGAGGTGGATGTTCGGGTAGGCCTTCAGCGCCTCCTTGAGGCCTGCGACGCGGGTCTGGCTCGTCGTGCTGTCCTGCACGCCGGCCAGCGCCACGATGTTGCCCTTGCCGTTGAGGCTCTTCGCCAGGGCGTTGGCCGTGCACTCGCCGCTCTGGACCCCGGAGTACTTCTGGAAGGCGACGAAGTTGTTCCCGACATTCCAGGGCTCGTAGTCGTCGGGCTTGTTCCACCAGATGCTCACGTAGCCGCCGGCCGCCTTGACCGCGTTGACGATCGTCGGGGCATCCGAGCTCGCGACGGTGTTGACCATGAGGGCAACCTTCTTGCCCTGGGCCAGGATCGCCTGGATCTTCGAGATCTCGGTCTGGGAGCTGCCCTCGGAGTCGACGATCTGCAGCGGGACCCCGAGCTTCTTCGATAGGGCCTGCGCTCCCTGGATCATCGAAGCCATGTAGGGGTTGGTGGTGTTGATGACCGAGGCGACCAGGACGATGTCCTTCTTGTCGATGGGCTGCGAGGCGCTGTTCGCCGTAGACGAGCAGGCGGTCATCGCCAGCAGCCCTGCGGCCACCGCGGCCGCCGCGAAGCGCCGTCGGATAGTGGTCTTGAGGGGCATCAGTGACTCCTTCGTGAAAGAGGCCCTTGGGTATACGGAGAAGATATATATTCATACTCCGCATTTGAATGCTTCGAGTGTGCGCCGCGTCACGTCGGGTGTCAAGGGACGGCCAGGTCCGCGTCACAGAGGCCGGGCGCGCAGAAGGGGAGGAGCCTGCGAGGGCGTGCTCCTCCCCTTCGGACGGGGTCAGCGGAAGCTGCGGAAGAAGGTGCGGACGTCGT
This sequence comes from Sinomonas terrae, assembly GCF_022539255.1. Taxonomy (NCBI): domain Bacteria; kingdom Bacillati; phylum Actinomycetota; class Actinomycetes; order Micrococcales; family Micrococcaceae; genus Sinomonas; species Sinomonas terrae. The sequence continues at coordinate 51,664 of NZ_JAKZBV010000003.1, read as the reverse complement.
CGACGTAGGTTTCGGGGACCTCGAGGGGGGCGAAGTGGCCGCCCTCCTCGTGCACCCGGTACTGCTGGAGGTTGAAGTACTTCTCGGTCCAGCTCCGTGGGGGCTTGTAGATCTCGCCCGGGTAGATGCTGACGGCCGTGGGCACCCCGACCACGGGGAAGCCTTCGTGGCTCGGGCGCCAGGGGTTGCCCCGGCATTCCCAGTAGTAGCGGGAGGATGTCCCTCCGGTGTTGGTGAGGAAGTAGACGGCGGCGGTGGTGACGAGGTCCTCCTTGGGCCAGACCCTCTCGAAGGCCTCGGTTCCGACGCCGCGCTCCTCGAGGCCCCAGAAGTAGCGCTTCTCGGTGATCCATGCCAGCTGCCCGGCGGGCGAGTCGGCGACCAGGGCGGCCAGGGTCTGCGGTTTGGTCAGCTGGATCTCGCCGTACCCGCTCTCCTTCTGCACGAAGAGCCTTCCGCGGTCGAACCAGCCCTTCTCTTCTGCGTCGTCGTATTCGCTCGCGTCGGGCAGGCCCAGGACCGGGTCGAACTTCACCCCAGGGGGGGCGTCAGGGTGGTCGGCGAGGTAGTGGCTCATCTGGGCGGGGAAGTGCGTATAGACGCCGTAGACGTCCTTCTCGTACTTGTGCCCGTGCTGCTGCGCTATCAGCGCACCCCAGTCGCCCCCGGCCGTGGCGTACTTCTCATACCCGAGGACGTCCTTCATGAGGGCGTTCTCGAGGTCGGCCGTGCGCCAGAAGTTCCATCCGGGCTCCTTCAAAGGCGAGGAGAAGCCGTAGCCCGGGAGCGAGATCAGGACGACGTCGAACGAGTCGGCCGGGTCGCCTCCGTAGCTCGCCGGATCCGAGAGGGGGCCGATGACCTTGCGCAGGTCCCAGAAGGTCCACGGCCAGCCGTGGTGGATCAGCAGGGGCATCGGGGCGGGGCCCTTGCCCTTCACGTGGATGAAGTGGAGCGGGACTCCCATCAGGTCGGTCCTGAAGTGCGGCAGCTCGTTCATGCGCCGCTCGACGTCCCTCCAGTCGTATTCTTCGATCCAGTAGTCCACGAGCTGCTTGTGGTATGCGCCGTTGTACCCGTAGCGCCAGTCCTCGTTTGCGAAGTCCTCGGGGAACCGGGTGCGGCGCAGCCGCTCGTTCATGTCCTCGAGGTCGTCGTCGGGAATCGCGATGGTGAACGGGCGGACCTCGCCTTCTCTGTGCGCCGCCATGCCCAGCCTCCTCGGTAGCAGAAAATAAATATCTGGAATTCGGATAACCATTCACAGGATGAAGTGGCCGGGCGGCGTGTGTCAAGAGTCACAGCCGATGGCGCCCGGCAGGCGGCCGTCGCGGTCCCGCCTGAGGGCCGCGCCTCTTCTGGCACCTGGCACCGCGGCTTGAATGACGATATGGGCTCGGGCTCAGCTTCCGGCCAGAGCCGTCGGCGCAGTCGGCCGCTCGGAGCTGGGCTGCCGCTCGGCCAACAGGAACTCCGCGGTGGCGGAGTCTGTGACGAGGGTGTCCACCCAGCCGCCCCGCAGGGCCGCCCGGATGGCTTCGTGCTTCCTCTCGCCCCCTGCCACGGCCCAGCGGTGGCGTGCGTTCCGCAGCTGGTCGAGGGTGATTCCGACAACCAGGTCCTCGAGCCCGGATTCGATCGGGTTCCCGTCGGCGTCGAGGAAGTGCAGGCAGACTTCGCCCACGGCGCCGAGCTCGCGGACGCGCGCGTACTGCTCGTCCGTGAAGAAGTTCTCCCCGGACCCCAGCTGGGGATCCATCTCGGCCGCTGCGATGCCGACAAGGGCGAGGTCGACCGAGTCCAGCATCTCGAGCGCGCGGCGCGCGTAGGGGTCCCTGTCAAGGAGGAGCTCCTTGATCTCGACAGTCGGGACGACTCCCGGAGTGCGCAGGAAGACCGGCTGCCCACTCGTGAGCGAGGCGAACTGCTGGGTCGAGCGCGCCGAGTCATGCTGCAGGTCGGGGGGGCCGAGGTCGCCGAGGGTCTCGACGACGTTCTCGCACTTGGTGCGCAACGGCAGGAGTGCCTCGACCATGAGCCTGAGCGTCCTGCTCCAGGAGGTGAAGGCGATCGTGCGGACCTCGAAGGCCAGATCGTAGAGCAGGTACGCCATCGTGTGGGCGAGGTCCTTGGTCAGCTCGGCCTCGTCGCGGCTGACCGCGTCGACGACGTGGACCTCGCTGAGCCCGTAGCGGGCCTCGATCTGCTCCTCGAGCTCGGCGTGGATGTGCTGCGGCACGGCCACGACCGTGCGGACGATCGACGCCTCCTCTGCCTGGGCCAGGAGCCTGGAGACGCGGGACTGGGAGATCTGCAGCCGCTTGGCGATGTCCGTCTGGCGCATGCCGTGCGTATGGTACAGCCGCGCCACCTTGATCATCAGCCGCTGGGTGTCGACATCGGCCATCTGGATCAGCTCCTTGCACTGCTCGGGCTCCGGCTCGGCGGAGGGTGGTCCTGGGGGGTTATGGGGCAGGCGGGACTGGAGCTGGGCTCGGCGGGTCTTGACAGGAACCCTGCCTCCCCTGAGACTCATAAATGTCCATGCGATGCACAAATATTTATTCTAGAGCATGTTCCCATGGGAGGGAAGCCGCCAATGGAGGAGCCGAGTACACCCTACGACCTCATCGTCATCGGGGCTGGCATCAACGGACTCGGAATCGCCCGGGACGCGGCAGTCCGGGGACTCCGGGCCATCCTGCTGGAACAGGACGACATCTGCAGCGGCGTCTCGGCCTGGTCCGGACGGCTGGTCCATGGGGGCCTGCGCTATCTGGAGCATCGCGACTTCGCCCTGGTGCGCGAGTCGCTGCGCGAACGCGAACGCCTCTTCCGCCTCGCCCCGCACCTGGTCAAGCCGCTGCGGCTCATCATGCCAATGTACTCCCACAGCCGCCGCCCCGCGTGGCTGATCCGGATCGGGATGCTCGTCTACGACGCCCTCTCCTTCGACAAGAAGACCCAGGGCCACGAGGTGCTGAGCGAGGAGGGGACCCTTCGCCGGTTCCCCGGGATCGCCCCCTCGGGACTGCGCGGGTCCGTCGTGTTCACCGACGGGCAGGTCGAGTACGCCGAGAGGCTGTGCACCGAGGTGGCCGTGGCCGCCGCGGGGGCAGGAGCGGTGATCAGGACCAAGGCACGGGTCGAAGAGCCCATCCTCAGCGGCGGACGCGTCGCCGGAGTCCGGTTCCGCGACATGCTCACCGGAGAAGTGCACGATGTCCACGCGCCGGTCGTCCTCAACGTAGCCGGCCCCTGGATCGACCGCGTGTTCCGTCGCGGCGCTCCCCCCCAGCCTCGCCTCAACGGAGGGACGAAGGGCAGCCACCTCGTCGTGGAGCCCTTCCCGGGCGCACCCGCGGACGTCGTCTACTACGAGTCGAAGAAGGACGGCCGGCTCGTCCTCGTGATCCCTTGGATGGGCCGCTACCTCATCGGCACCACAGACCTCCGCTTCGACGAGGACCCAGGGGAGGCCAGGTGCGACGTGGAGGAGATGGAGTACCTGCTGGCCGAAGTCAACGAGCTGATCCCCCAAGCGCACCTGGGGCCAGAGGATGTGCTGTTCACCTACTCGGGCGTCCGTCCCCTGCCCTACGCCCCCGACGTGGAGGAGTGGGAGGTCCCCCGCAGCCACGTCCTCCACGACCACGCCCCCGATCTGCCCGGGCTCGTCACCGTCGTCGGGGGAAAGCTCACGACCTACCGCCAGCTCGCCGAGGACGCCGTCGACGATGTCTTCAGGCGACTGGGCCGGAAGAGCCCCAAGTGCGTCACCTCGAGCCTGCCCCTTCCCGGTGCGGCCGGCGACGCCGAGGGGGCCCGCACCCACCTCCTCGGACGCGGCCTGTCTGCCAAGACGGTCGGGCGCCTCCTCGCCCTGTACGGCAGCCGGGCCCTGGATGTCGTGGCCGAAGCCGACGACGACCCCGCCCTGGCAGAGGTCCTGCACCCGAGGACCGGGGCAATAAGGGCCGAGCTGGTCTTCGCCGTCCGACACGAGTTCGCCAGGACACTCACGGACGTGCTCGCCCGTCGGATGCTGCTGGCCTTCGAACCCGACCACGGCGACCAGATCGCCGAAGCCGCCGCAGAGATCCTGGGCGCCAGGATGGGGTGGGACAGGCAACGGCAGGCATCGGAGGTCGCCGAGTACCGCGAATGGCTCACCCGGCTCGCGGTCCCCGGCCGCGCCGAGGCATCCAGGAGCGATTCCCTCGAAGGCTCGCAGCAATGACCGCCCGCTATGTCATGGCCCTCGACGAAGGGTCCACCAGCGCGCGCGCCGTGCTGGTGGACCCCGACGGGGCCATCGTCTCGGAAGCACGCAACCCTCTCGCCCCGACCTTCCCCAGACCCCGGTGGGTCGAGCTCGATCCCCTCGCACTGTGGAACGCGCAGCGGGCGAGCATGGAGACCGCCATGGCCAAGGCCGGCGCCACCACCGACGACATCGCCGCGATCGGCATCACCACCCACCGCGAGACCTGCCTCGTCTGGGACCGGCGCACCGGGGAGCCCGTCCACCCGGCCCTGATGTGGATGTCCAAGCAGACCGACCAGATCGTCCAGCGGTGGCGCCTCGACGGGCTCGACACCGAATTCAGGGCCAGGACCGGCCTGTTCAACGATTCGTTCTTCACGGCAGCGAAGCTGGCCTGGATCCTCGAGAACGTCCCCGGTGTCAGGGAGCGCTCCGAGCGCGGCGAGCTCGCGGCCGGCACCGTGGACACCTGGCTGCTGTGGCAGCTGACCGGGGGCAGGTCGCATTTCACGGACCACAGCGAGGCATCTCGCACCGCCCTGTTCTCGCTCGAGACCCTGGACTGGGACGAAAAGCTCACCGAGGCCTGCGCGATCCCCCACCGCCTGCTGCCTCCTGCCCTGTCCTCAGACTCCCACTTCGGCGAGCTCCGACCGGCGGACATCGGGCTCCCAGGCAGCGCCAGCGTGCCTGTCATGGCGATCATGGGCGACCAGCAGGCCGGGATGTTCGGGCAGGCCTGCTTCGAGGCCGGATCCGTGAAGAACACCTATGGAACCGCCGGGGTCCTCACCGCCAACAGCGGACCCACGCCCTCCGTCCTCGACGGGCTGACCGCTAGCGTCGGCTGGACTGCGGACGGGGCGACGGCGTACGAGATAGAAGGCGTCGTCTTCCACTGCGGGCAGACGCTCCAGTGGATGCGCGAACGGCTCGGGATCCTCAGGCCCGAAGACGACATCCAGGAGATCGCCCAGCGGGTGCCGGACACGGCCGGGGTCTACGTCATCCCCGCCTTCGCCGGCCTCTGCGCTCCGCACTGGTCGCGCGATGCGAGGGCGAGCATCGTCGGCCTGACCCTTGAAAGCGGTGCCGAGCACATCGTCCGCGCCGGGGTGGAGGCGATGGCCTACCAGACCCGTGACAACATCGACGTCCTCTGCGCGGCAGGATTCCCCGTCCCCGAGCTCAAAGTGGACGGAGGCGCCGCCCGCAGCGACCTCCTGTGCCAGTTCCAGGCGGACATCCTCGGCATTCCCGTCCATCGCCCGGCCGAACTCGAGCGCACGGCCCTGGGCATCGCCCATCTGGCCGGCATGGGCGTCGGCCGCTGGGACCGGGACGACCTGGGCGCAGGGTGGCAGGCCGAGAAGGTTTTCGAGCCAACGATGGCAGAGGACCGCCGAGAGGAACTGTACGGCGGGTGGCGCGAGGCCGTCTCGACCGTGACCGGGAAGCCCGCCGGGGTCCCGGCGGCCAGGGCCAAGGGTCCAGGAGCATGAGCGAGGAGGCATTCGGGAGCGGCCCGGTGGCGCTGGTCCAGGACGGGCGTCCAAGGGCAGGCCGGGCGGACATGGAGCTCGTGCATTCCGGTCTGGCCTCCCTCGCCCGGGGCGCACGTGGCGAGCTCAACGTTGCCAGGCCCGCCCCGACGGCAGCGTTCAGCCGGAGGGACTCCATGCTCGACGGCCACCCGGTTGCCCAGGCGTGGCTGGAATCCAAGGGATTCGCGCCGATCATCCGCCCGGTCGGGGGGCATCTCGCGGTCTACGGCCCCGGAGACCTCGTCATCCACCTGTGGGCACCCCACCCCGAGGCCCGATCCCACATCCGCCACCGCTTCCGGCTCTTCGGGGAAGCCCTCGCCCGGTCCCTGCAGGGCCTCGGAGTCGACGCACAGGTGGGCCCCGTCCCCGGCGAATACTGCACCGGTGAGTTCAGCGTCAACGACTCCGGGCGGACCAAGCTGGCCGGAACCGGCCAGCGGATCACCAAGCACGGCTACCTCTTCAGCGCCGTGGTGATGGTGGAGGACGCAAGCCCGGCCCGCAGCGTGCTGGGCGAGGCCTACGGGATGCTCGGCCTGGACTTCCGGGAAGAGTCCGTGGGATGCGTAGCCGACTCGGCCCCCGGTGCGACCGTCGGGGACCTCCGGGAGGCTGTCGTCGACGAACTGTCCAGAATCCTCCCCCTGGGATCGAACTCCGCCCTCCCGTCCGATTTCCCCGACCGCTACCGAGAGGCCGAGCCCGCAGCAGGCCGGCTCGCCGCTGCTTCAGGAGGACGCAATGCCCCTTGACCCTGCCGTGCGATCCAGCATCGAGTCGATCCGGCGCCGGCCCCGCGCCCAGGTCCTCGTCATCGGCGGCGGGATCAACGGCGTCGGGACCTTCCGCGACCTGGCCCTGCAGGGCGTCGACGTGGTCCTCGCCGAGCGGGGAGACTTCTGCCAAGGGGCCTCCGGGGCGTCCTCGCACATGATCCACGGCGGCATCCGCTACCTGGAGAACGGCGAGTTCCGCCTCGTCCGGGAATCCGTCGTCGAGCGCAACCGCCTCCTGCGGATCGCACCGCACTACGTCAAGCCGCTGCAGACCACCATCCCGCTGTTCAGCATGTTCTCCGGGATCCTGAACGCCCCCCGCCGCTTCCTCACACACCGCTCCGGCAAACCCCGATCCAGGGGAGCGCTGCTGGTCAAGGCGGGCCTGTCCCTCTACGACGCGTTCTCCCGTGAAGGCGGCTCCGTCCCACGGCACCGCTTCCTCTCCCGGAGGAAGGCCCTGGCCGAACTCCCGCGCCTCCGGCCGGACCTGAAGTGCACCGCCACGTACTTCGACGCCTCGGTGCACAATCCCGAGCGGCTCACCCTCGACGTCCTGCAGGAGGGGCTGAAAGCCGGAGGAGAGAAGGCGAGGGCCGCCAACTACCTCGCCGCAGTCGGGACGGACGACAGCGGAGCAGTGCAGCTGCACGACGAGCTCACCGGCGAGGAGTTCACCCTGTACGCAGACGTCGTCGTCAACGCCACGGGGGCGTGGACCGACCGGACCAACGAGGCCCTGGGGTCGCCCACCCGCTTCATGGGCGGGACCAAGGGATCCCACATCGTTCTCGACTCCCCGGAGCTGCTCGCCGCGGCCGGGGGGCGGGAGATCTTCTTCGAGCACAGCGACGGGCGTATCGTGCTGATCTACCCGATCGGGGACCGCGTCCTGGTCGGCACCACGGACATCTTCGCCGGAGATGACCTGGCCCCCGTGTGCACCGAGGACGAGATCCAGTACTTCTTCGACCTGACCCGCCATGTCTTCCCCGACGTCGATGTCCGGCGGGAGCAGATCGTCTACACCTTCTCCGGAGTCCGGCCGCTCCCGCGCCACGACGATGCCGCACCCGGCTTCGTCTCCCGGGACTACCGCATCGAACGCCACGCCCCAGCAGGAGGCCCGGTACGGCTGAGCCTTGTCGGAGGCAAGTGGACCACGTTCCGGGCGCTCTCCGAGCACCTCGCGGACGAGGTACTGCACGAGCTGGGCCTGGAGCGGCGCACGAGCACCGCAGAACTCCCCATAGGCGGCGGCACAGACTACCCTGCTGACCCGGCCGCTCGGCGCCGTTGGATCGCCTCCCATCTCGCCCCCGGCATCGCCCCAGAGCGCGCCGAGGTACTGCTCGAGCGCTACGGCACCCGCGCGGCCGAGGTCGCCGCTTACCTCGCCTCCGGCGACGACCGCCCGCTGGCCAGCACTGACGAGCTCAGCACCCGCGAACTGGCCTACATGGCCGAGCACGAGCACGTCGGACACGCGATCGACGTACTCATCCGCCGCACCTCCCTGGCCTTCCGCGGCCTCGTGACCGCCCGTCTCGTCTCGGAGATCGCCGAGAACCTGGCGCCCCATCTCGGCTGGGACGCCCAACGGATCCGGCAGGAGACCGAAGACGCCATCACCACCCTGACGCTGGCACATCGCGTCCAAGTCAGGGCTGAAGGAGCACTCCTGTGACGCTCGCACCCGAGGGGCGCCGGCTGCTGCGCATCGAGCAGCGCAACGCCGAGACGCCCGTGGAGCGCAAGCCCGAGTGGATCAAGGCCAAGGTCCACATGGGCCCGGAGTTCATCCAGCTCAAGAACCAGGTGAAGAAGGAAGGCCTCCACACGGTGTGCGAGGAGGCCGGCTGCCCCAACATCTTCGAATGCTGGGAGGACAAGGAGGCCACCTTCCTCATCGGCGGCTCCGAGTGCACGCGGCGGTGCGACTTCTGCCAGATCGACACCGGCAAGCCCTCCCCCCTGGACCGCTTCGAGCCCACCAAGGTCGCCCGCTCCGTCCTGTCCATGGGCCTGCGCTACGCGACCGTCACCGGCGTCGCACGCGACGACCTCGAGGACGAGGGCACCTGGCTCTACGCGGAGACCATCCGCAAGATCCACGAGCTCAACCCCGGCACGGGCGTGGAGATCCTCATCCCGGACTTCTCCGGCAAGCCGGAGCACATCGCCGCGATCTGCGAGGCCCAGCCCGAGGTCTTCGCGCACAACGTCGAGACAGTGCCGAGGATCTTCAAGCGCATCCGCCCGGCGTTCCGGTACGAGCGCTCCCTCGACGTCATCACCCAGGGCAGGAACCGGGGCATGGTCACGAAGTCCAACCTCATCCTCGGGATGGGCGAGACCCGCGAGGAGGTCTCGCAGGCCATGCGCGACCTCTACGAGGCCGGCTGCGACCTGCTCACCATCACCCAGTACCTGCGCCCCTCCGAGCGGCACCACCCCGTGGACCGCTGGGTCAAGCCGCAGGAGTTCCTCGAGCTCTCCCAGGAGGCCGAGGAGATCGGGTTCCTCGGCGTCATGAGCGGGCCCCTCGTTCGCTCCTCGTACCGCGCCGGTCGCCTCTGGGCGACCGCCATGCGCAAGAAGGGCCGCGAGATCCCGCCCCAGCTCGCCCACATCGAATCCTCAGGCACCACCCGGCAAGAGGCCGCGAGCCTCCTCGCCGCCGAGACGTAGACCGCGTTCCGGGCAGCAACCGGACTCCAACCACACCCCAGGAGGCAAATATGGCCACCGCTCTCGACAAGTATGCGGAGATGGAACCCCACTGGGACTACCCAGTGGTCATCGAATCCCACATCAACGGCATCCGAACGAAGGAGATGAACCCGAACACGCCGACCACCTACAACGAGATCGCCGAGGACGCGATCCGCTGCTGGGAAGCAGGAGCCGGCGCCATCCACGCCCACAACACCAGCTTCGACCTCCTCGGCGAGAACGCCTACAAGGACTACATGCGCACCTGGGACACGGTGCTGCAGAAGCACCCCGACATCACCTGGTACCCGACCACCTGCAACAACCTCCGCCTCCTGCCCCACGAACATGGGCTCGAGCACGTCCCCCTCCTCGCCGAAGGGGCGAACGTCCGGATCGCCTGCGTCGACACGGGCCTGACCCTCTTCGCCACCGACGTCGACGAGGACGGCTACCTCTCGGGCCCCGAATTCGGCTTCAACTACCGCCGGATCGCCAGTCAGGTGAAGATGTGCCGCGAACGCTCCGTCCCCATGGTCTTCGGCGTCTACGAGCCCGGGCACCTGCGCCACGCCATGCACTACGTGAACAGGGGACTCTCAACGCCAGGCTCGATGTGGGACTTCTACCTCATCGGCGACTACGGCCTCACCGCTCTCGAGCCCATCGCCACGAACGGCATGAAGCCTAGCCTCGAGAGCCTCTACTACTACCTCTGGATGATCGAGGAAGCCCAAGTCAAGCACCCCTGGTACATCTCCGTCTGGGGACAGGGCGCCCTCGACGACACCAGCCTCCTCCGCCGGGCCATCGAACTGGGCGGCCACGTCAAGACAGGACTCGAACTCTTCTACGACCCCGCTAGGAACCCCACCAATCTCGAACTCCTCCAACAGGCGCAGGAGATCGCCCGAGAAGTCGGCCGACCCATCGCGACCCACGAAGAAGCAAAGGCTCTATACAACATCGTCTGACCGACCAGTCGCCTTACCGCTCAGCAACCTTGGCCAGCCGGGTTCGTCCGCTCCACGGGACGCTCTACAGCCTCTCAAAGGGAAGAAGACGAATCCTTTCGGCTCTCAGGCCCTCTTTCAGCGGCTGATCCCCTGGTCGCGGCCGCCCCTGCCGGGCAGCTTCCTGGTGCCCGGTGCCCTCTCCGGCGTGCTCCCTGCCGCGGTGCCCGGCCTGGTCGGGAACGACTGGCGCAGGAGGCGCTGGACCTTCTCCTGCTCGCTCTCGACGGCGGGGGCTGCCTCGAACCGGCCTGCCTGGTGCTGGTCCTTGAGCGTCTTCAGGTCCCCGCGCACGGCGGCGAGCTTCTCCACGGCAGCGGCCCTGATCCGCTCGGCGTCCCGGAGCCGGCCCGCCGCCGTGTGCATGTCGAAGACGGCGCGCATGGTGTTGCGCAGCTGGGCGAGCAGGAGAGCGTGGCCTGCTGCTGTGGAGGGCCCCACTGCGGTCTGCATCAGCAGCATGCCCGCGCCTTTCGCGCTGGGCATCGGTGCGTGCTCGGTCCGCGGTGGGAAGCCGCGCAGCTGGGCCGTGCGGGAGAGGGCTTTGGCTGTCTCGGCGAGCGGTCCGGGAACAGGTTCGGTGCGCAGGCTCCAGGCCGCGAACGCACCGGAGGTCTCGCGCGCGAACTGCGCCCACAGCGCGTCATCGTTGAGCGGGATCGCCTTCATCCGCTCGAACAGTTCCCCGACCTCTGCAGTGGCCTTCTCCCATTCGGCTGCGGTGGGCACTCGGGCCTCGCGGCCCTGGGTGGTCGGGCGCTTCCCGTTGGCGGCTGCCTGCCATTCGGCCCTCGCAGCCGCGATGCTTTCCCCAGTGCTGGTCCAGCCCTTGCGCAGCTGCGGGAGGGCCAGGTCGCGGGCGATCCTTCCCCCGCCGAACCACACGGGCCTCTCTGCCTTGTTGTGGGGGCGGAGCGCGACGGAGTAGCCGGTCACCGTGGCGGTGTCTGCGTGGGCGAAGCGGGGGCGGACGAGGATGCCGGTGCGGCGCAGGCGGCGGACGAACTCGGCCTCGTCCATGCTCGCAGTGGACGCGGCACGGAGCGCGCGTTGGAGGCGGTCGCGGTCCAGCTCGGGGGCGCCCTTGGCGTTGGCGCGTTCGCGCTCCTTGGGGTGGTAGCCGCGCTCGGAATGGACACCCCGGACGACGCGCAGCCCGTGCTCGGCTTCGAGCTCGGCGCAGGCGGCCTGGGCGCGTCTGAAGTCGTTGTGCTGGCTCCACCGGGTGCCGTCCTCGCGCACCATCGAGACCGCGAGGTGGATGTGGTCGTTGCCGGCTTTGCTGGGTCCGTGGTGGATCGCGATCCACCGGCACGGCGGCTTCCCGTCGGCCCCGGTGAAGCCCATCCTCTCCGCGAAGCCGTGGGCGATCTTCCCCCATGCCTCGTCGTCGAGCTGGCCCTCGTCGGCGGGCAGGCTCAGCGAGATGTGGAGGACGTGCTTGGCGCCGGGCTTGCCGGCGCCGAAGACGGCCTTGGGGATGTCCATCTCGCGTCCCAGCTTCAGGGCCGACTCTGCATCGAGCGGCTGCCCGGCCTCGGCGCCGACGATGATGTCGGAGGCGGCGACCAGGCGTTGGTCCCTGTGCTCGTTCGCGCGGCCCGGGCCCACGAGGTAGTTGATGAGTCCGACCATCCGCTCGCCCTTGGTGACGTTCGGCATCACGGGCGCATCACCTGCATCACGGCCTCGTCGATCCGGGCCATGAGCCGGCGCGCCGCCGCCACTGCCGCAGCGGCGTCCTCGGGGAATTCACCGGTCGCGTTGGCGTGGCGGGCGATCTGGTTGACGTTGTTCGACACCGCACCCAGAAGAGTGCGGATTCCCAGCAGCTCCGCCGCCAGATTCCGCCGGTCGTGGGCGGTCTCTCCCGCCTCGGCGAAGGCTCCTTCGAACAGCAGCCGCGGGACGCTCACGTTCGCCTGAGAGGCGCGCACGATCAGTGCGGCCTTCTCGGCCTCGGTGACGTAGACATCGATCCTCTTCGACCGCCCACCCGGGGTGTTGTCGCGGCGCGACTTGCCCAAACGATGAACCGTCTTCGACTCGGCCACGACCACTCCCTCCCCTGTCAGCGCAGCGACCCCGAATGTCGGGGACCCAGACGCCAGTCTGGCAAAGGAGCCAGCGCAAGCGCGCGACGACACGCCATTTACCCCCGGGTAAATGTATAGCTTGCTCCTCCCCGGGGGGGGTCTGAGGTTTTTGAAACCGTTGGACAAGTGGTCCCGGAACCCCCGACCCCAGGTCGGTCTCTGCGGCGCGTCAGCCCAAGGTGCCCGCGGCCCCAGCGCATAGGGTTGCCGCATGGACATCGAGCAGATCGAAGCCGCCGCCCAGCGGAAGCTGGAAGAAGACCGCCATGCCAGGGTGACCTCCGTGAAGGCCTACGCCGAAGCAGCCAAGCGAGTCGCCGACCTGCGGGCAGACCTGAAGGCAGCAGAGCGCCAGCACCTCGCCGCACACCGTCAAGCCGTAAAGCTGGGCTGGTCGGAACCGGACCTGAAGGCCTTCGGGATCGAAGCCCCGACCATCAGCGTCGGCGGACGCCCCCGGAAGGCGAAAACCTCCTCAGAATCCCGCCCCGCCAAGGACACGGAAGAAGAGCCCTCCGTGCAGCCTCCGACCACTGCCGACGAGCCGGCCAGCCCTGAAGGGTAGGGGCAGCACGTAGCCGAGTGGGCAACACTCATCGCCGCCCTCCTGGGCGGCAGCGGCCTGTCCGCGATCCTGGCGAGCTTCGCACCTTTCCGACGCTCGCACAGGCTACGCAATCGTCTCGAAGAGATCGACGCCGCCGCGAAACTGGTCAAGGCAGAAACCGCTGAAGCCCGCGCCCTAGAAGTAGCGCGCACGAAGATCGCCTTGGAAATCGCAGCAACAGCATTGGATCGCAGGCCGAACCACCGACTAGCAGTCTCATGGACCTTCCTCTGCGCCATGGGATACGCCATCTTCATGGTCGTGCGTGGCATCATCGGTGGACCGCCACCCAAGATCGGTTTCGCCGACAACCAATCAATCATTTGGGGCATGGCAGTCTTCGACCTTGCCCTCTTCGGATTCACCGCAACCGCCATAGTGCGCGGCACCGCGCGGCACCGCGCGGCACCGCGCACGCTTCATCCTCATGCTGGCAGACAGCCCATGGAAGGAACGCAGGGTCCTCGGATCGTCCCTCGTGCGACCAACCGTGAGTTTCCGGGAAATCCTCTCGAGGAAGAATCTCAGAGACGTCGAAAGAGCCCTATTGAGGGAGCCTCAGCGGAAGGGCCGAGGCCCCGCAGAAGAAGACCTGGACAGCGCCAAGATGGCCGAGAATCCTTCCTGACCTCTCGTCCCCATGTGCACAGCAAAAGCTCCATCGCTCCGCGGCTTTTCCTGCACACGCGTGGACGACAGGAACCGCCCCACCGCCTGCCCACAGCGGCCAGCCCCCTTAGCTCCGATCCTCGCCTGCCGCTGCCGGCCGCCGTGGACAGCCTCGAACCGCCGCGGGTCACCAGACACCGGTTGCTCCGAAACTGGAATGGTCACGTGTGTTGGAGGGGAGAGCGGTTCAGACCCGGTCGGGCGGGGGGGGCGAAGCGGCTACTTCTCCACGGAGACGTCGAGGCGTTTGATATCGTCGATCGCCGCCTGCCGAAGGCTCTTCGCTGCTTCAGCCAGGGCATCGGCTTCGGCATCGACCCTTTTGGCGTATTCGGTTCCGCTCTCCTGGAACTCGTTCCGCACGCTTCGGATGTAAGCGTCCATCGCGATGTAGGCGTCACCCGCCGCACTCAGCACACCTTCGGCGCCGTCTTCAAGGGTCGCCGCGGCCTGAACCTCGACAGCCCGGTTGATTGCCTTCATCAGGAGCCGGTCGTGCCGCTTGTCGCGCGTCTCCTTCGTCTCCCCCGAGTAGACGAAGGCCTTCTCGCGCCTGACGAGCTCGACCGCATGGGAGAAGTCGACGTAAGGGACGTAGAGAGCGCGCAATCGCGCCAGTTTGTCATCCTCCGACGCCGTTCATCCGCAAGGGCCGCGCGCCTGTTCTCGTGCCGTTGGGTGAAGAGCACTCCGAGGAACGCCGCGGCGCCGCCGAATACCGCTCCGATGGCTCCGCTGATGAGGGACCAGAGCGGATCCGGGCCGCCTGGATAGTTCACGATCACCGAGGCAGCAAAAAGCACCCCTCAATCTACTTCCCGGACCATCTCGAACAGCAAAGCCAGCGCCGGTGTAAGAGCCACTCGGAGCGCTGGCACACACTGCAGGCGTGCGCGAGACGGGCCCGCTGTCGCCGTCAACGAGCAACAAGTCTCTCAACCGCAACCACGACCCGGGCGAAGGCAGATCTGCAGGCAGGAAGGATCTAGCCCTGCCCCTTCTGAGCTCTCGTTTTCTTCTTGTCCGCTGCAGGCGCCTTCGCGAATTCCATTGGTACCCGATCTTCCTCTCGGCCTGTTCGATTTGCGACTTCAGGCTTCCTTTGCCGTCGATGAGGTTGCACACCTTCATCGCCGCGAGCAGCATGCAGAGTGCTGTGCCGAGCCATGACTCGTGTCCTCGGAGCTTTGCGTGGGGGGCGAAGGCCAGCCCGGGTGGTTCGCTGATCCCTTCCAGGTAGAAATCCCCGAGGCCCATCCCGGCGTGGCTGTAGGTGCTCAGCAGCCGCCAGTGGACGTAGATCTGGAGACCGCCGACGATGTGGCGGCATCTTTGCTCGAATGAGGGAAGGTCGATGTCGAGTGTTGCCAGGACGCCGTCTATCTCGTCGATGTCGGACTGGCCGAATCCTTCGGCCTCGGTCTCGACCAAGTTCGCGAAGGCGGCCCGCCTCTGCCGGAAGCCTTCTTTGATGATCGCCCTGGCATTGCTCGGCTCGAGGTAGAGCCAGATCGCGGTCATGGCGTTCTCGACCATGAGTCGGATCAGCGGCATCGCGTGGAGCATCCGGTCCTTCTCGGAGAGCTCGATGACGGTCCGCATCAGGTTGACCACATGGTTCGCGAAGCTCCAGATGAACGGGCCACCGCTTTGGATGTCGAACTCGGACTTCATGTTGAAGGGCTTCTCCCGCGACCGGTCCCAATGGCCGATCATCTTGCGGGCGTAAGCGCGCATCTCTGAGAGATCGGAGAAGCGCTCGTGCATGGCTGCTGCGTTGTAGATCTGGTCGCTCAACCTGACACTTCCGTTCTCGGCGTAGCTGGCGGCGGTGCGACTGCCCCGAGGATCCGCAGCCGGCCGCGGGTCCACTGGTGCCGAGTTCATGATCCAGCCACTGCTGGCAGAATCCATGGAATGAAGATCGGCGTGTACATCGACGGGTACAACCTCTACTACGGGGGCAGAGGCCTCTGCGGCCGTGGGACCGCCGGGTGGAGGTGGCTCGATGTGAGGGCACTGGCCGGCAACGTGATCACAGCCGCCTCGGGGTGGTCCACGCCGCATGACCTGCATGTCGTGTACTGCACGGCCAGGATCAAGGGTCGGGGCAACACCTCGGGTCAGAAGGACCAGGACGTCTACCTCCGTGCTCTGAATGCCAGCGGCGCAGTGGACGTGTTCGAGTACGGCACGTACGTCGAGAGGATCGCGACCAGCCCTCTGGCCACTGCAGGCAAGGGCGGGCGTCCGATAATCAGCCAGGCAACCTGGCCGCTTATGGTCAGGGACAACACAAACGGCGACGTTCCCGGAGCGACCTTCATCGCCTCCGTATCCAGGCGAGAGGAGAAGGGCAGCGATGTGAATGTGGCGACTCACCTTCTCCTCGACGTCCTGCGGCAGAACGTGGACGCTGCCGTCGTCGTCAGCAACGACAGTGACCTGAAGAAGCCAATCGAAGTTGCCCGCGACTCCGTCCCAGTGGGCCTGGTCAACCCCACCAAGAACTATCCAGCCGGCGCCTTAAACGGGGACCCAAACGCGGGACCAGGCGGTCATTGGTGGTACCAGCTGACAGCAACAGACCTGCGCAGAGCCCAGATGCCGGCCTCGCTCGGTCCCAAGATCACGCGTCCGAACGGCTGGTAAGTCAGGCAGATGGCAAAAATAAACCCGACCCCAGAGGGGTCGGGCGGTATGCATCAATAGTAACGCAGTGTTAGTGAAGGTCCAGTCCAAGCGCCTGAACGACTCGCCCCTCGCAATCGGCGCCAGCAGTGCCTTCGATCGGAGACAGACTGACAACGAAGCCCTCCTATGGCCTCGCGGCTCAACCGCACGCCCCTGCCCCAGCCCTTCCAGCTCTCCGACTTGCGGCAAGATGGTCACCAAACGGAGCGGACCAGCAGAGGTTCTCGGAACAGGGGGAATCATGATCGAGATGAACCGGCACCCAGTCGACTTGACCAACTGGGATAAGGAAGAGGACCCCTTCTATTTCGAGATCTACGGTGAGACTGAACCTCTCGTCAGCCTTGCGGCAGCCGAAGTCCTCCCCCCGCCCAATGAAGTCGACAAAGGTGGGCGGACATATGAGTACTGGTGGACTCTCGGGCACACAGGATCCGCGCCGGAGCACCACCACCTTTGGCCCGAACGTCCAAGCGATGAGCCTATCTGGAAGCACCTTGAAGACACCGCGGCCCGCGTCTACCTGTATTTCCCCGTTGAGAAGGGCTGGCGCATCAACGAGATCACATCAAGCGTGAAATACCTCAGCCCTGTCGCAAATCAAGCGGCCTGGACCGAAAAAGCCGCCGCAGAATGGAGCAAGCTGCAGCCCGTCGTCAACGGTGCGGCGACGATCGCATCTGGTCTTGGTGTCGTCCCCGTAGTCGGCCCAGCCGCAGCGCTTGCCGCGCCGGCTTTGGCTGCATTGGCGAAGCTTCAGATCGGCAGCGTCCCCCCGGACGTCAAAGGGTTTGAATGGTCGGCAGGCAAGGTGACTTTCGCTTCCAAGGAACACGGATTGATGCAGGGCGTGATGTGGACGCTGCCAAGGCAGATGTTCGAGCTGCTCGGTGGAAGACTGACCGGCAGCGTAGCGGTCACATTCATTCCGGCTCAGATGCAGAGCCGAGGTGGCAGTGAGGGGGCGAATCTCCAGCCAGCCCCTGTGTTGGGCCATGCCGTGGTCTACGCCGACGGACGGCAGCGATGGAGCCCAGGCAGCAACCACTTCGTCGAGTTGATGCTCTCCCCGAAGGAAGCCTCCTAAGTTGAATGCCGCCGGTGCAGCTGCCGCACACCGGCTTTGTCATGGGGGAGGCAGCATAAGAAGGTGTCCTGTCAAAGGTTCCTTTGATGGGACCGCTGGCCATCACCTTCGACCCTCTCGACGCTTGCCCGGAAAGTTGTGGACTTGATCGCTGTTTGGCGGTGATCTGTGATCGCTAAATGGCGGCCTACTGCGGTGAGCCGATCCCTTCGGGGGCACCTGAAGCGCCCTGGCGAGCACTGGTCCCATCAATGTGTCTCACGCCGCTCATCCCAGAAGAAGCGGAGTTCTGCCCTTGATGGGACGGGTCGCGACGTCTTCGATCGCAATAGCTTGCGAGACGTTCAGGTTATGAGTCGAATTGGAGGTGTGGCATTGAGCTGAGGTGCCGGTCTCCTGTAGATCGCGAACAGGACGAGCACATACAGCGCTCCCCGGGCTTCCGGGTCTACTCGCTTATGGCAACCTCAATCGGCTGCCAAGTCTCAATCAAGTGCAGACTGTCTGTTATGCGAGTGAGGCCTCTGCGCGCTGGCCGCAGCGACTTCCGGAGGGCAACGGAAAGGTATTCTGCGGGCTTCATCTTGACGAGGAGTTCGTCGAGTTGTGCGCTCACGACATCGATTCCTGCCAGCTGGTTGATCATCGTGTTGTAACTGGCGGCAAAGTCTGGGCTGACGGAAGACAACTCGACTGCAATACGTCGCAGTCGCTGCATGTCCACATCAAGCTCCTTTGTCGTGTTGAACATGCGTTCACCGATCTCACTGACCCGCTCCGCAGGTTCCTTGAACGCTCGCGCTGCGCGTAAGCTCCAAGCCTGCATTTGTTGAACAGTCTGGCCTTCACCCGGTGTGGGGCTCGTGGTCGCCCTACCGAGTGCCTCGATGGCTGGCGCCATGTCTTGACTCGTGCGCGTGAGCTCGCTGATCGCAGTCTCGATAGTGCCCATGAGCTCTGCGAGGCCTGGGGTATCGTCATCGTCGTCCTCGTCTTGGTCACGCCCGTCAGGTGACAGGGACCTGCCGCGGCGGTCTCGATCGCGACGCTGAGCCACAGCGGCGCCTCGGTGGGGAGGACGGTCCACGCTTGTGCGGGTATCATGTGGACGCAAGGTGCCGTTCGTTAGCTGAGGCTCCTTCGCGGAAACAAGCCAGCGACCCCAAACGTCGAGAGACGCCTCCGGTCAGGACAGGCTGCCCCGGATCCAAGGGGCAACCCCGATTGGCTCCCTCCTTCGAGGGTCACGACGCGAAGTGCCAAAGGTCTTACGAGGAAGGGCACCCCGGGCGCCCTGCCCGGGGCCAGCCCAGGCATGTGGGAAGCGACGTGCAGGAGGTGGTTCGCCTTGTCGAGCGGCGATAGTAGTACCTCCTCGCGCACCCGCTGACCCGCAGTCCGGCCAGCGCACTTCCCCCTGTCCTTTCTGCATGCCGACCATGGCCTTGGCCTGGCGCGTTCGGCGTGCCCGCTTCACCGGTCCCCGGCTGCCGCCGGGAGGAAGCAGGTCATCCCATGCCCAAGACGAACCCCACCCACCGCCGCCCCTCGCCGCCGGGACCCTCACAGACAGCTGTGGCCAGCTCGGCTGTGCTCGACTCCGCCCACGTGGGGGACATCCAAGGCGCCTTCGGCACGATCCGCTTGGACGACGCCTCGGTCCAGTCGAGCTGGAAGGCGCGCCTGAAGACCCTCCTGGCCATCATCGGGCCGGGCCTGATCGTTATGGTCGGCGACAACGACGCGGGCGCCTTCGGCACCTACACCCAGGCCGGCCAGGACTACGGCACGAGCCTGCTGTGGACGCTCCTTCTCCTGGTTCCCGTGCTGTACGTGAACCAGGAGATGGTGCTCAGGCTCGGAGCTGTGACCGGCGTGGGGCACGCCCGGCTCATCGTGGAGCGCTTCGGAAAGTTCTGGGGCGCGTTCAGCGTGATCGATCTGTTCATCCTCAACGCCCTAACGATCGTCACGGAGTTCATCGGCATCAGCATCGGCCTCTCGTACCTTGGCGTCCCCAAGATCCCCGGGGTGATCGTCGCCGCCCTCGTGGTCGTCGGCGCTACGAGCACCGGCTCGTTCCAGCGCTTCGAGCGCGTGTGCATGGTCCTCGTGTTCGGCTCGCTGCTGCTCGTGCCCATCTTCTTCATGTCCTCCCCGGACTATGGCCAGATCGCCCAGGGCTTCCTCATCCCCGGTGTGCCCTCGGGGTCGAGCATCTCGGATGTGACCCTCCTGATCATCGCGATCGTCGGCACGACCATCGCCCCGTGGCAGCTGTTCTTCCAGCAGTCCTACGTCATCGACAAGCGCATCACCCCGCGCTACATCAAGTACGAGAAGGCCGATCTCTGGATCGGGATCGTCATCGTGGTGATAGCGGCTGGGGCCATCATTTCCTGCACCGCCTTCACCTTCGCCGGCCGCCCCGAGTTCGGCCAGTTCACCGACGCCGGAGGCGTTGCCGAAGGCCTGGGGAAGTACGTCGGCCACCTTGCGGGGATCCTGTTCGCCCTGGCCCTGATCGACGCCTCGATCATCGGAGCCGCGGCCGTGGGCCTCTCGACCTCGTACGCGCTCGGCGACGTCCTCGGGCTCAAGCACTCCCTGCACCGCAAGGTCAGCGAGGCCAAGGGCTTCTACGCCGCCTTCGCCGGCATCATCCTCATCTCCGCGATCGTCGTCGTCATTCCCGGCAGCCCGCTCGGGCTCCTCACGGTGGGTGTCCAGGTCCTCGCCGGCGTGCTGCTGCCCTCTGCGACCTTGTTCCTCCTGCTGCTGTGCAACGACAGGGCCGTCATGGGCCCGTGGGTCAACGGGAAGGCGATGAACATCTTCACGTCGATCGTCATCGCGATCCTCGTGATCCTCTCCGTCGTCCTCACCGCCGCAACGCTGTTCCCCGGCATTGATGGCGGAGCGATCATCGGGATCCTCATCGGAGGCGTGGTCTTGGCCGTCCTCGCGGCCGCGATACTCGGAACCCTCAGGCTCCGAGCCCGGGCAACGGGCCAGATCGCGGCCGAGCCCGCCGTCGACCGCTCCCAGCGGCTCACTTGGCGCATGCCCCCGCTCGCCCTGCTCGAACGCCCGCAGCTCTCACTCACCCGCCGCCTCGGCCTCGGAGTGCTCTGGGTGTACCTGATCGTGGCGATGATCCTCGTCGTCGTCCGCGTCGTCCAGCTCGCCCTCGGCAGCGCCTGACCCACCTCCTCACCAGCGCGCGCGGGGTGACGTACAGTCGCCTCGAGAAGCCACCGAAGTGCACCGAAAGGCACCCGATGACCACCGCAGCACCCACCGCCGCCGTCTCCCTCTCCGCCCTGCTGCGCCAGCCCGTGACCGACTCCGACGGGCACCGCATGGGCAGCCTGGCCGACCTGATCGTCCGCCTCCGCCACGACGACTACCCCCTCGTCACCGGGCTCGTCGTCGCCGTCGGCGGCACACGCGTGTTCGTCTCCGCCGCCGACCTGGCCGCCCTCGCGCCAGACCGGATCCAGCTCGCCGTGAGCACCGTTGACCTGCGCGAGTTCCGCCGCCGCGAAGGCGAAGTGCTCCTGTCCGAGGACGTCCTGGGACACCGCCTCATCGACGTCTCCCGCGCAGCGTTCGTCAAGGCCTACGACATCCAGCTCACCCCAGTCCTGGACGGCTGGGCAGCCACCGGCCTCGACGTCCACCGCCGCCGCTGGCTCAGCCTCGGCCCGCGCCACGCGGCCCACCCGCCCCGGGACTGGAAGGACTTCGAGCCCCTCATCGGCCACGCCGAGTCCGCCCAGGTGCGTCTGGCCACAGGCCGCATCCCCGAGCTCAAGCCAGCCCAGATCGCCGACATCATCGAGGAGGCCAACGAGCACGAGCAGGACGAGCTCCTCGCCCAAGTCCACGAGGACCCCGAGCTCGAGGCCGACGTCTTCGAAGAACTCGACGAGGACTCCCAGTCCGAACTGTTCAAGGACCGCTCCGACGCCGAAGTCGCCGAAGTCCTGGCCCGCATGCAGGCCGACGACGCCGCCGACGCACTCATGGACCTGCCCCAGGAACGGCGGGTCCCCGTGCTCGACCTCCTGCCCGAGCCCCAGCGCTCCCGCGTCCACAGGCTGCTCGGCTACCACGACCTCACCGCCGGGGGCCTGATGGGCACCGACTTCCTGGCCCTGCCTTCCACCGCCACGGTCGCCGATGCCTTCACCGCCGTCCGCGGCGCCCGGCTCGTCCAGCCGCAGGCCCTCACCACGATCTACACCCTCGCTCCAGACGGCGCGCTCGAGGGCGCACTCACCCTGGTCAAGGCAGTCCAGGCCGACCCCGGCCTCACCCTCGCCGAGGTCGCCGACCTGGACGTCGTGGTCGCCTCCCCGGGAGACGACGTCATAGACGTCACGACACGGATGGCCGACTTCAACCTCCTCACCATGCCCGTCATCTCCGAGGACCGGCACATCCTAGGGCTGATCACCGTCGACGACGCCCTCGAGGCCGCCATCCCGCAGGACTGGTCGCGCCGCGAGTCGAACCACCGGGAGACCGGCTCCGAGAGCTGAAGGCCTCTGGCGGGGCAGGCCGCCTCGGAGGACAGTGGGCCGTATGGATGAGAGGGGGCTGAGCCGCAGACCGCGCGAACGGCCAAGCCTGCGCGTCCTGCTCGTGCCCCGCCTGCTCGCACGCGGCCTTCCCGACTGGGAAGTGTCACGCTTCACGGGGGTCCCGGCCGCGCTCGTGGAGCTCATCGCACAGGAGGAACCCGTCCCTGCGGCGGCCTGCACTTTCCTGCCTCCCCGGTCACGGCAGCCCTCCAGCCGTACTCGCCGCCCGGGAAAAGCAGTCCTGCGGCTGGCGACCCTCGCGGTCTACGCCGCCGGCTGCGCCCTGACCGTCCTCTGGCACCAGCCAATCATGCCCCTCGCCGTCGCCGCCGCCGCCCTGATCTCCCCGCACCCGCGCTCATGAGGACGCACGTCAGGCACTGCGAGATAGCTTGAACTCCGCTGCCGGTCACGATCCCTGGCCGGTGAGCGTCGTCCATACCCCGACCGCGCCGGCGACCGCCATGATCCCTGCGGTGGCCCAGCCGATGGTGGCTGCCACTTTGCCGTTGGCGTAGTCGCCCATGATCTTCCGGTCGCCGGAGACGAGCATGGTCACGATCAGGAACGGGGCGGCTGCGATCCCGTTGACGACCGCGACCAAGACCAGCAGCCCGATGGGGTCGCTCAGGAAGAGGGCGAGGATGATCCCGCCGACGATCCCGACGCCGAGGAGGCTGTAGAAGACCCTGGCGTTGCGGGGGCTGCGGTCGAAGCCCCACCGGGTGCCCAGCAGGCCGGCGAGGCCAACCGAGGCCGAGCCGGCCAGGACGGGGATGGCCAGGAACCCGGTGCCGATGAACCCGATCGAGAACAGCGCCTTCGCCGCCGGCCCTGCGATCGGCTCGAGTGCCTTGGCCGCGTCGGCGGCGCTGCTGATCTGGGTGCCGTTCTGCCCGAGAGTGGCGGCGCTGGCCGCGATGATCGCGAACATGACCAGGACCGAGAAGAACATGCCGGTGAAGACGTCGGCGCGGGCCGAGTGCAGCTTCTGCCGCGCCAGCCTGTCGTCCCGGTCGGGGAGTGCGACGGGGTGCTGGCCACCGAGGTCCTCGGCCCGCATCTCCTCGACCCGGTGGGCGGACTGCCAGAAGAACAGGTAGGGCGAGATGGTCGTGCCGAGCACGCCGACGAGCAGGCCGAGATAGTCCCAGCTCCAGCGGAACTGGAAGCCAGCCAGGCCTGCGAGGACATCGCCCCAGTCGACCTTGGCGACGAACAGGACGCCAACGTAGGCAAGGAGGGCAAGGCACAGCCACTTGAACACCTTGGCGATGACGGCGAAGGACCCCGTCATCAAGGTCAGGGCGATGGCGACACCGGCGACGGCGGCCCAGAGGTGGTCGGGTCCGGCGCCAAGGAGTTCCATGCCCTGCCCCATCGCCATCAGGTCCGCGGCGATGTTCAGGGTGTTGGCCACCAGCAAGGCCACGACCAGGATCCCGATGACGATGCGCGGCCTCCGGGAGAACTTCCGCCGGACCAGGGTCCCCAGGCTCTCCCCCGTGGCAAGGGCCGTCCTGTCGGAGATCTCCTGGACGGCGATCATCATCGGCAGCGTCACCGGAGCCGTCCAGAGCATCCCGTTGCCGAAGCTCGCCCCCGCCTGGGCGTAGGTTGCCACACCCGAGGGGTCGTCGTCAGCCGCCCCGGTCACCAGGCCAGGGCCCAGCAGCCTCACGTACTGCCGGAACCGCCCCTCCTGCACCGTCTCCCGGCCGGCCTCGTGGACCAGATCCTCCCGACTGCCGCCTTCCCCGCCTGCCACCCGCGACCTCCTCCGCCGAATCCAGCCTTCCCGAGATGCACATTCCCCCGGACCGGGGCAGAGCAAGCACCATTGCCCCGCTCCGTCCGGGCCCCGGAGCCTGAGTCTCCGGGTCGAGGTCAGCCGGAGGGGGCGCTGGCAGGGCGGCGAGGCGGCCGCGGCGGGTGAGCACCCAGGGCTGGGTGTGCCATGATCGGCGCATGGACGCTTCTGCGGTCTCAGAGGAACAGCACCGCGACTTCGACTCGGTCGCCCACCATTCCCGGCTCCGGCTGGCCGTGATGCTCGCCGTGGGCCTGGGCACGGCGCTGCTGGTGGGCCTGACGGAGAACTGGGCCTACGCCCCGGCGCTTGGCTGGGCGGCCGCCTCGGCCACCTACCTGGTCTGGGTCTGGGCCGTCATCGGCCGGCTCGGTCCCGCAGCGACTGCGGCGCACGCCCGCCGCGAGGACCCGGGCCGGGCCTTCTCCGACGCCCTCGTCCTGGCCGCGACCGTGGCCAGCTTCGCCGGGGTCGCCCTGATCCTGCTGGATGCCTCCAACGCCCAGGGGCACGCCAAGGAGGCGATCGTGGCCCTGGCGCTGGGCAGCATCGCCCTGTCCTGGTTCCTGGTCCACACCCTCTTCGCCCTCCGGTACGCCTCGATCTACTACCGGGACCGGGCAGGGGTCGACTTCAACGAGGACAAGCCGCCGCGGTACATGGACTTCGCCTACCTCTCCTTCACCGTCGGGATGACCTTCCAGGTCTCCGACACCGACCTGAAGACCGACGCGATCCGCGGCACCGCCCTGCGCCAGGCCCTCCTGTCCTACCTCCTCGGAGCGATCGTCCTGGCCACCACCATCAACCTCGTCTCCGGCCTCACCCACTAGGAGCCCGGACCGGCCCGCGCGGGCCGGCGGCCCGGTCGTCGACAACCCTTGGGATCCGCTTCAGCTGGCTTCCCCTGCCGTCACCGGCAATCCATGCCCTCGGGCATGTCGGCCGCTCCACACCGCCTCACAACCGCCGCGGCAGCCGTCCGGACGTTGCCGAACGTCACGCGCGTCGATCGCAGGGCCGGGACGTCGGCGCCCTCGGCTGGGGCGGCGGGGGCCGTCCGGGTCATGCCGCTGGGCATTGCTCTCGTCCTCGTCCGGCACCTCCAGCCCGGGCAGGGCGCCCCCGACAGGCAGCGCAGCGCCGCTGCCCGAGCACGCGGCCCCCGCTGCCCTGGCGCTGCCCGGCCCAAGACCGGGGACTGGTCAACGAACAGGTCCGGGGAGGCCGCGTCCGCCGCCGTCGTGCCGTTCACCTTCCGGCAACCCGGGGCGTATATGTTCGCACCCGTCTGTGTTCGGACCCGTCCGCCCCCGCCACGGCTGCGGCAGCCCCCTTCAAGGAGATCCCCCGGTGAAGAAGACCCAACTCGCAAGCGTCGTCGGCGCCGTGGCCCTAGCCGCGGCGGGAGGAATCGGCACCCTGGCGGCTGCCGCTCCCGCCGAGGCGGCCGGACCCGCCCTGCACTCCCGCGTGATCCTGGACGGCAAGGCACACGGCTGGTCCTCCCCCGACGACGTGACGTTCATCGGCCCGCACATCTTCGTGGGCTTCCAGAACGGTGTGCCCTCCGACGGCCCCGCCGCCGGGACCCCGCAGCAGAGCACCCTGGTGGAGATGAAGCCCAGCGGGCAGATCGAGCAGACCTGGAACATCACCGGCAAGATCGACGGCCTCGGCGCCGACGCAGCCAACAGCCGTGTCCTCCTGACCGTGAACGAAGACAGCAACAGCAGCCTGTACACCGTGAACCTCGACGGAGCCATCCAGCACTACACCTACGACGAGGCCCTCCCCCACGGCGGCGGGACCGACGCCGTCAGCGTCTTCCACGGCGCCATCTACACCAGCGCCTCGAACCCCTCCGGCGGCCCCGCCCTGTACCGCATCACCCTCAAGGACAACGGCGTCGCCCACGTCGAGAACACCGCGATCAACACCGACAGCACCGCCGCCGTCGCCAACGCCGGCCACTCCGGCACCGCCCAGCTCGCCCTGACCGACCCGGACTCGAACACCGTCGTCCCAGCCGCCGCCCAACGCTTCGGCGGGGACTTCATGCTCGACGCCCAGGGCGACCAGCAGGCCGTCTTCGCCCCCAGCCTGGCCCCCGGCGCGCCGCTGCAGGTGCTGAACCTGGCCCAATCGGTCGACGACACCACCTTCGCCACCCACGAGGGCGGCAGGCTGGTCGTGACCGACTCCCACGCCGACACCGTGGACATCGTCGACGGCCCCCTCGTCCGAGGCGCCGCGTACACCGCGGTCACCCCGGGCAACGCGAACACCCCGCCCGTCCCCACCCCGGCGAACTACCTCGCCCGCCTGAACCTGAACGACGGAACCCTCGCCCCGCTGGCGATCTCCGGCACCAGCGTCGTCCCCCACGGCGTGACCTACATGCCCTGAACCAAACCCCGCACTGGACCGCAGGCCCCGAACCGACGCTACGCCGGTCCGAGGCCTGCACCGTCCCCGCCGCCGCACCGCGCGGCCTCCACCCCAGGGTGTCGAGCGGAGCCGGTCCAGCATCCCAGGAGCCCAAGAACCCGGCAGCCTCACGTTCCGGACCATCGAGGCCCAGAGATCCACGGCAGCCCGTGTGAACTTCAGTGGACCCTTAGGCCCTCTGCGATCGCTCGGTGCCCCATAACCAGACTTCGCGTCGTCTTGGATGGCTAGGGATACGAGACGTCTCGCCGAGCTGGTGACGGCCGCGGCGGCACTACCCTTGTTTTCCGCGGAGGCGTAGGAGTTTATTCGAGGACGGCGATTCTCGTAACCATGCCTCGAAACCTTCTGGTTAAATCGGCTTGTCCATCATTCGTTACGAGACACATCGGAGCGGTCCTTGGTGAAGCTGATCGGCTACGCGCGCGTTTCGACGCGGCAGCAGTCCACCGACCGGCAGCAGGCGGACCTCCTCGCGGCCGGCGTCCGCCGCGACGACCTCTACGTCGACCACGGCGTATCGGGTGCGCGGGCGTCACGGCCGCAGTTCGACAAGGCGCTCGAGGCGCTGATCGAGGGCGACACCCTCGTGATCACCACTCTGGACCGGCTCGGGCGCTCCACCCAGAACATGCTCGCCTTCGCCGACGAGCTCCGCGGCCGGGGCGCGGGCCTGCGCGTACTGAACCTCGGCGGCGGCGACGTCGACACCGCAACCCCCATGGGGTCGATGCTGTTCACGATCATGGCCGCCCTGGCCCAGATGGAGCACGAGATCAAACGCGAACGCGTCATCGACTCCATCAGCAAGCGCCGGGAGGCCGGGAAGGACCTCGGCGGCCGGCCCCGCCGGATCACCGACAGCCAAATCAGGAACGCCCTCCGCCTGGTCGAATCCGGCGAGCCCGCAGCCCAGGTTGCCCGCGACCTCGGAATGTCCCGAGCGACGTTCTACAGGCGATCCCGAGCGCTCTTGAGTTAGCGGCACCGACCGATCGCTCTTGAGCGCCACCGTTCACCTAGGCATCGGCACCTGCCGATGCCAGGGTCCGTCCCAGGGTGCCGGCAAGCCGCTCCCCCTCGCCCCTGTCGCATTCGGCTCTGGCGGACTATCGTCGTCTATACGAAATGTATAGGACTCTCGGAGGAAGGTGACGAACCGGCAATGCTGAAGACGCACAACGCCCTGCAGGAGAGCTACGCCGAGCGCGAGCTGGCCCGCCTCCACCTCCTCAGAGGGGTGAGCGAGGCCTCGAAGCAGAAGGAGTCCCAGACGGCGATCGCCCGGGACGCCGGCATCTCCCAGCCCGAGGTGCACCGGATCCTGCGCAAGATCTCCGACTTCCCCAAGATGCTTGAGCGGACGCCGCGAGAGGTCATCCTCCTCTGGGTCACAGGAAGGATCAGCCACGACGAGTTGATGGGCGAGCTCCTGTCCTGGCCGTACACCTTCTCGGTCGACGCAGAACCGGCCAACCCCTTGGGCCAGTACTCCTCCGGCACCTGGGAACAGGTAACGGAGGCGATGCTCCGAGGCCTGCTCGGCGAGGAGGACTACAGACGGCTGGTCGAGCGGGTACGACCGGACACCGCCGCCTGAGGTGGGCGGATCCCGGAACGCGGTCGAACGCGAGCTGAACCTCCTCACGGCGCCAGGTGCCGAACTCGGCAAGGCCTCCCCGCGCGCGACCTCCAGGCTCTACGCCGCGGACGACTTCGGCCGGCGCCGGTTCCAGGCTGCAGTCATCGAGCAGTACCTCGAGCTGGACCCCGACGTCGAACGCGAGGGCCTGGCGGCCGTGGTCACGGCGGGACCCCCGGGCGCCGGCAAATCCACCCTCCTGGAATCCCACGGCTTCGGCGGCCCCGGGTGGCGGGTGGTCGACGCCGACATCCTCAAGCTGATCCTTCTCGAGAAGGCACAGAACGACGGCATCTACGACGACCTGCTCTCGCGGACGCTGGCAGACGGCCATCCCCTCCTCCTGAACGAGCTTGCAGCCCTCGTGCACGCCGAGTCCGCGCGCCTTGCCCGCAACGTCCTCCACCGGGCCCTCGAAGAACGGGAGAACGTCGTGATCGAGGGGACCCTGACCTGGGAAGGGCTCGGAGGCGAGTACATCGAAGAGCTGGCCTGGAACGACTACGCGAAGCTGACCATCCTCGACGTCGAGGTGGACCAGGAGACGGCCCTGCGACAGGCAGGACAGCGATGGTGGGACGGTCGCACCGCCGCGCAGAGCGGGACGGGCGACCCCAGGGGCGGCAGGTTCACGCCCAGGGACGCGATCACGGCTGCCTTCCCCTCCCCCACCCAGGTGAGCGTATGCAACCGCCACGCCACCCGGCTCTTCAACGACCCGCGCGCCCGCAACTTCGAAGAGGTCCGCCTGATCGTCGCCGACCGCGCCGAGTCCAGGGACGACGAATACGAATTCGTCTCGCACCGAGGGATCATCACAGGCCACTGGCCGATGCAGCTCGACGACGCCCGACAGTTCAGAACCCCGAAGAACAGCCACTGACGCTTCGACAGGGCACGTGCCCCCTCGGCACCAACCCCGCCCACGGCCTCTGGGCGCGTTTCCCTCAGCCTCCTCTCCCCGCCGGGCAGGCGCCAGCGCTGCGCCGCTCCTGCTCCCAGCCATCCCCGGGGCGCACCCAACCCCGCGCCCCGGCAGAGCGTCCAGGGGCTTGGCCTCGTCCCGGGCTCCATGGAGACGTGCTCGATCCGTCGCCCGGGCTGGGCATTCGGTCATCGCTGGGGGGCCAGTGGGGGGTATGGGGGCGGGCGGTGGCGGTGGAGGAGGAGGGTGGCCATCTCCTTGGCCCGCGAGGCGGCGTGCTCGTCGCCTTCGAGGTCGGCCACGAGGGCTCCCTTGACCAGGATGTGGACGCTCCAGGCGAACCCCTCCGGGTCGGGCACCCCTGCGGATCCGGCCATCTCGGCGACTTGGGCCCGGGTCCTGTCCATGTATTCGGCGGCCGCGGCGCCGAGGGGATGGTCCGGGCCCATCTCGACCAGGACCTGCAGCAGGGCCCTGGTCTCGGCTGCGCCTTCCCGGAACCAGCTCTCGAAGGCGTCGAAGACCGCCAGCAGGGCAGCGTCGGGTGTCCCGCCCTGGGCGGCCGCCTCCTGGATCGAGGCGGTGCGGGCGTGGAACCAGCGCTCCAGGTACGCCAGGACCAGGTCGTCCTTGGTGCGGAAGTGCTTGTAGAAGGTGGCCTTCGCCACCCCGGAGCGTGCGATCAGCTCATCGACTCCCACGTGCCTGATCCCGCGCCGGGCGAACAGCTCGTACGCGGCATCGAGGACGCGCTGCCTCGCCCGCTTCGCCTGCAGCCCCGAGTTCGCCGGGGCGCTCAAGGCCGGCCGGGCACCGTCCGCCGCGGCCTGCAACACCGGCTGCACCCGCCGCCTCCGTATCCCTTGGATCCACACAGCCCTGCACCGGGAGCGCCGGGCCGGATCGGACCCTGCCGAGCCGCTCTGGATGTCTTTCCCGCCGGTCGCATCGGTCAAACCGGCCGCATCGGATCCGCGTGCCGGGAAGAAGCCGAACGGGAGACTCTGACACGCCATGCGCGGCAGATCGGCATTGGCGCTCTGCGCCTTGGGGCTACCCCGGGGCCCGGGCCGAGGCACGGGAGGCGGCGGGCGGAGCAGGGAGCGTGGGCAGCTGCACGGGCGCCGGGCGGCCCTCGAGCAGGGACCCGCGGGATTGGGGACGTACTCTGGCCGTCGCGCTCGGTCGAGCGGCTGTTCCAGCCCGCCCGTCTCGACGGGCATTGCGCACCGCACGAGCACCTCTTCGGCGTGGACCTCATCCTGCGCATCGAAGAGGACGGCGACGTGGCCCAAGGTTGCGGCTCGTTGGATCTCCGAGGAAGGCGAGGGCCGCATCGGCCCCGGGCAGCGCCTCGGGTGATCTCAGGAGACGTCGGTCAGAGTCAGTGCCGATCGGGGCGGATTCCCTGCCGCGCCTGCTCTGCTGCACGTGAGCCTGCGGGGCCCCTCCTCGGTCCGGCAAATCCTCCCCCCGGCCTCGGCGCTGGACTGGGCCGGCCCGGATCGCCTCTCGGGTGACCGCTGTGGTCCTCGTCGGCGTACGCTTGCCGGTATCAGGCTTGGAGGCCCGCCCATGTTCGTCTTCGACCCGAACCCGACGGTGTCCCGGAGCGAGTTCGAGGCCGACCTCCGTCGGGCTCTGGACGAGCAGGGGACCGTGCGCGATTGGGCGTGGTGGGCGGACGTGACGGCGGCCCTGGAGGCAGTGGCCGTGAGCCCGAGGCCGGTTCCGGAGTCCTTGATCGCCCAGGCACGTGCCGTGTGGCGCTCGCACCGGCGCCGATAGCGCCCATCCCAGGGCAGGGCCCCTGCCGAGGAGGCCCCGGCGGCCCGATGCCCTCTCCCCGTGCCGGGGAATCCCGCGCCGACGCGCAGGATCGCCTTCCGATGGAGGCCCCTCCCACTCGATTCCGGACCGGTCCGACCGGGCTCGGCCCAGGACCCGCGGTGCTCGGGCGCCGAGGGCAGAGGGGCCGTGCAGGGTGGGGGCAGTCTTGCCCTGGTTGCCGGAGGCTTCCCGTCGCCCGTGGCGGGACGATGGCGAGCCGGGGCGGCGGTGTCGCCTAGTGCCCGGCGAGGTCGTCCGCTACCCGGCGCAGGTCCTGCGCCCACCCGGTCGAGCGGCTGGGCTGGGGTGATGCGGCCTCGAAGTTCCCCAGCGCGTTCGCGATGTCCTCCAGCGCTGCGGAGAGGTTCGCCTTCACGGCGGTGTAGCCTTCCTCCGACCGCGGGTCCCCGGATGCGGTCTCGAGCAGTTCGGCCCCGGCCCTGATGATCAGCGAAGCTTCGAGCTCATTCATCGCCGGCCCCCCTGTGGCCGGTGCCGGGCAGGGCCGTGGGCGAGCTCATGGCGGTCTCGGGGCCGTCCTGGCCGTGCCCGCCTGCTGCGCCCCGGGAGGGCGCGTCCCCCTGGGAGGCGAGCGCGTACCCCTGGAACTCCTGGTCGAAGGTGACGATGCCCGCGGCCACCGCGTCGAGTTTCGCCCGGATCAGCTGTGAGAGCGCCCGCCAGCGCTGGCGGGCGCCCTCCTGGGCGGACTTGGCGCCGTGGCCGATGCTGCTGGGCGGCTGCAGCGGGTCCCCTGCCCCGCGGGGCAGGGCCAGGGCGATCCGGAACCGGCAGGCGCCGGAACTGAAGGCGATCGCGGCCCTGCCGTCCTCCCAGGTGCACCGGACACCGGTGGCGCCTGAGCCGGCGAGCATGCTCCGGATCTCGTCCTGGGACGCCGAGGCGGTGACGGAGGCACCGCGGACGTAGTTGCTGTTCATGGCCTGGGCTCCTGGCTGCTGGAGGGTGCGGGATCGGGGGATCGGCTGCTGGGGCGCAGCCGCCCGTGCGGCGGGGTTCTCAGGCGAGCTCGATGCTGCAGGCGAACTCGGCCAGGGCCTGCCCGCTGAGCGGGACCGGCCGGGTCGGGGAGGCGCCGATCTCGGCGAGCCAGGCGATGAGCTGCCCGGGCTCGTCGAAGGTCAGGTGGGTCCCGTCGGCGAGCTCTCCGCCAAGGAGGGCCTCGACGTCGTCGGGGCGGCAGATGACTGCTTCCCACCAGCCGTCCTCTGCCCCTCCCAGGCGCAGGACGGCAAGGCGCAGCGGCGACGCGGCAGGAGGCCCGGACCCGGCGTCCTGGATCATGCGTCGGTACATCCGCCGCTCGCCCTCCTCCATCCGGCGCGGCTTCCCGTCATCGGGGACCTGGAAGGGGTGGGGGCCGTCCGCGGGCTCCTGGGCCGCCCGCCCTCGGCTCAGGGCAGCACCCTGATCTCCGCCGCCTGGGGGCCCTTGGGGCCGCGCTGGGACTCGAACTGGACCTTCTGGCCCTCTTCGAGGCCGCGGTAGCCGGTGCCGGCGATGGCGGTGTAGTGGGCGAAGAGGTCCTCTGTCCCGTCGTCGGGGGTGATGAAGCCGAAGCCCTTCTCGGAGTTGAACCATTTGACGGTGCCGGTGGTGGCCATGGGTGTTCCTTCCTGTCGTGCTGCCGGGGCCGCCGGAGCGGGCCGGTTCGTCCATTGCCGGTTCGGCCATGGAGCTCTGGGGGTGCGGGGCGCGGAGCCCCGCCGCGGGAAGGGCGCCCGTCCGCCGCGCGGTGCGACGGTGGCGGCGCCTTCGGGGGCCGGGGAGAGGCTAGGTGCGCCGGTAGGCGGCGGTGATGGGGCATTCGAACGGGTCCCGGGCCGCGAGCCCGACCCTGTTCAGGTAGGCGATCACGATCCTGTAGGAGCGCCAGAGGGTGGTCTCGGTGTACGGGACGCCAAGGGCGCGGCAGTGCTCGCGGACGATCACCCGGGCCCGGGCCAGGTGCGGCCGGGGCATGCTGGGGAAGAGATGGTGCTCGACCTGGTAGTTCAGCCCGCCCATGAGCCAGGTCGCCCACCAGCCTCCGGTGACGTTGCGCGAGGTGCGCACCTGCTTGGAGAAGAAGTCCAGCCTCGCCTCCCGGGCGATCACGGGCATGCCCTTGTGGTTCGGCGCGAACGTGGCGCCCATGTAGAGGCCGAACACCGCCAGCTGCACCCCTAGGAACGCGGACGCCATCCCAGGCGGCAGCAGCCAGAACAGCGGCACCAGCACCAGGGACGAGCGCAGGGCAAGGAGGGCCAGCTCGGTCCACCGGCCCTTCACCTGTGTGCGGGAGAGCAGGTGGCGCAAGCTCAGGAAGTGCAGGTTCGCCCCCTCCAAGGCCAGCAGCGGGAAGAACAGCCATCCCTGACGGCGCGTGATCACCCCGCGCAGGCCCCTGGCCTTCGCCGCGTCCTCTACGAGGAAGGAGATTGTGTCCACCTCGATGTCCGGATCGCGCCCGACCCGGTTGGGGTTGGCGTGGTGGCGGGCGTGCTTGGAGTCCCACCACGAATAGCTGATCCCGACCACGGCCGCGAGGGCGCGGGCGAGCTGGTCGTTGGCCGGCCCCGTCCCCAGCACCTGCCGGTGCGCGGCCTCATGGGCCAGGAAGGCGACCTGGGTGAACACGATCCCCAGCCCTGCGGCGATCAGGAGCTGGAACCAGCTCGCACCCAGCAGGACCGAACCGGCCAGGAGGGCCGCCAGGGCGGCTGCAAGGGCAGCGCCCAGGAGCGCGTAGAACAGCGGGGCCCGCTGCAGCAGGCCCCGCTCGCGCACCGCCTGCGAGACCTGGAGGTAGGCGCGGGTCAGGGGCGGGAAGGACGCCGGGGCCTCGTGGGCCGCTTGTTCGGGCCCAGGATGGATGGGGGTGCTGGACACTGCGGTGATGGGGTAGACCGTTCGATCGGCTGCGCGCACCCGGAAGGCGCGTTTCGCATGGAAGCCAGGGGCAGGTCGCCGATCGCTTGCACCAAGTCTACGCCCCCGCGCTGAAGGCCGATCCCAACGCGAGGGACAGGTGCTGGCAGGCGTCCCACCCAGCCCGGGCCCCGGGAGTGCCGGCTACTCCTGGTCCTCCTCCCAGGGCGTCCCTGCCCCCGCGGCCGCCCCGCCTCCGGCACCACCCTGGTCCCGGAGGCCGGCCAGGGACGGGCCATCGTAGCCGTACCCGTCCAGGTCCCTCCCGTCACTGAAGACGGTGCAGGCGGGCACCTCGGCCTGCACGATCGGCCAGTCGTTGGCCGCGACGTCATCGCGCATCGCGTACTGGCCGGCGTAGTCCTTCGAGAGCGTCACCCAGTCCCCGCGGTTGATCTGCCCCACCCTGGGGGGCAGCGCCCGGTAGATCCGGACCTTGGCCCCGGGGGCGCCGCGCACGCGCCGCAGCTGCTCCATCGTCTCGGCGTCGCACTCCCCGAACCCGTGTTCCTCGGGATGGTCCAGCACGTCCTCGCCCAGGGCCGCGCTCAGCGCGTGGATCGGAAACGCCCGCCCCCCGCCCCCGGGCGCCCGGGGCGAACCGCTGTAGTCCACATCTTCCACACTACCCGCCCGTCTCCGCCAAGATTCCGCCAAGCGGAAACGATGTAGGCTGGTGTACGCGGCAGCGCCGCGCCTTCTGCCTCCACCCATCGGAGGGAAGGCGCCGGCGGTCCTCCGATCCCGCCCCCGGTCCAACCTCCAGCAGTGGAGCCCTCCGCCCCCGAGCGCCCGCCCCCCCACCCCACGCGTTTGGACGCCCGTCCCGTCGCATCCCGTCGCCACCGGCACATCCCACCAGGCGACCACGTGCTGGCACTCTGGGATCTCCCAACCCACGGAAGACTGATCAGAAACAGGGGAAAACCAAGGCAAGGGTGAGTACGCGGGACGCGTTACAAACCAACGGGAAGAATCCGCAGGTGCGCAAAGACGAACCCGGGTCTCTCACAAACGATCCTTTAGTTAATGGATGCGCCGCCGGAGGATTCAGAGATCGGACATGGCCATCCTCGCTTCAGTCCTCCCTGGGCTCGCGATAGCCCTGTCCGGCGAGGGCGTTCTGCGCCTCGGCCAGGTGCTCGCCCAGCTCGGCGGCCAAGTGAGCAGCCAGGCGCATATGTCCTGCGGCCGCAGCAACGGACTCGGCCGGATCCCGGCCGTCGTCCTCGTAGACATCGAGCTCGGCCAGGGACCGCTCCAAACCGTCGGCGAGCTGGTTCAGCGCCTGAGCGAGCATCGGGCCGCTGGCTCCCTTGAGGTTCCCCAGCACCCGGTAGACCGTGGGGGCGGGATGAGTTCGCCTGTCGTGGCAGATTGCACGGACGGATTCGTAGACCGCATCGGCCTCGCGGACGACGCCGGGGATTTCTTCGCTCATCCTGTCCTCCTGAATCATCGAAGCGGGCCAAATCGGAGCCGAAGTTGGTATACAGGTTCGATGGAATCGGGCACTGCGAATCCCGCATCCAATGGGGCCTGCCAGGGTAAGCAGGCCCGCTCGCGTCGCCCAAGAGGTCCCGCACCTCGCTCCTCCGCGCCTCTTTTTAGAGGGTGCTTGCAATATTGCAAGCATCTATGGCTGAGGGCGGGTGCCGGTGGTCTTCTCGATGTAGTCCCGCAACGCCTCGTCGAGGATGGCTGCGATCGTGGTGTCGGCTTCGTCCTTGTACCCCGCCATCCAATCCAGCAGCTCTGGGTCGAGCCTGTTCGTGAAGGTCACGGCACGCTTCTTTCGCCGTGTGGCCGCCGACGAGGGGGCAGGGGCAGCCGGTGCTTCCTGGGGGACCGTCTGGTTGGCCGAGCTAGCCGGCTCTTGAGCAGGTGCGGACACATTCTGTTCAGCGCCGGCAGCGACGGCACCCACGACATCGGTCCTGGGCGCTCTTGCGAGGCTGGGAATCTGCGATTCCCGCTTAACGCTCATCGGTGGTTCAGCTCCTTCTTGATTGAGGCAGCATGGTTTGAATAGGCTTCACCGGCTTTGACGGCCCCGCGTGAGGAGATCCGGCTCAAGGGCACTCGCGCCGACTGTCCGTCGGCGATCGCTGTCGTCCGTGGGATCGCTGGTTCGATCACAGCGTCTCCGTAGGCGTTGATCAGGGCTTCGCGCTGGTAGCTGTGCTCGGCGGTCGAGGCGTAGCGGTTGATGACGATCTTCGGGTCCCCAAGGGCGCGGTTGTACATACTGCTCCCCCGCACCCGGTCGACAAGCTCCAAGTACTTCACGACACCCTTCACGCTGAAGGCCTCCGCATCAGCAACGACGCGGGTCTCATTGGCGTAGATGAGGCCGTTGAGAGTCAACCGGCCAAGGGCGGGCGGCATGTCAAGGAGAATCACGTCGTACTCTTCGGCGAGGCCTGCTCCGTCTGCTGCGTTCCGCAGCCGCTGCTCGGGGGCCATCAGGTTCTCTGCCTCGATACGGGCGAGCTGCTCATCTCCGGGCAGCAGGTCGATCCCGTGGAAGTCGGTGGTCGAGACAACCTGTGCAAGCGTCCCGGCCTGTTCGTTGTAGATAGCGTCGAAGAGCGTCAGGTCGAACTCCTTATCGCTCCCGACCAGTACATCAGTGAGGTTCCTCTGCGGATCCAGATCGCCGACCAGCACCCGGCAGCCGACCAGCTGCAACGCGTGTGCCAGGTTGAGGACATAACTCGTCTTGCCGACGCCGCCTTTACGGTTCCCTACAGCGATTACGTGCGCCACCTGCTCCCCCTTCCGAGAAAAAGCTTGCTTGCAATATTGCATGCAAGCAATGCGTCTTGCAAGACATATTGCTTGCCTTCCTTGAACCCTACCAAAAGACGATTTGCAAAGCAATACAGCAATATTGGATGCATGATTTCTTGCTTGCAATATTGCAAGCTTGCCTTATTGCCGCATGGCACCCGCGCTGCCCCCGTTTTTATCCGCTCTACAAGAGACCCGACGACGCCCACACGCGGAGGCCTGCTGGCACTGGTCACCGCACCCTGCAGGCTAAGCCCAGGCCGGCTCTTAGTAGGGGAATCGAGGGGAATCGTCTGGGGGTATCCAGTGCTGTTCGGCCTCAGGGTCGTAGAGGTCGGCTTCGGCGATCTCCTGGGCGGGGTTGTGGCGGTCGAGCCAGGCGTGCCAGGCCGCACGTTGAAGGCGGTGGAGGGTGAGCTGGGCGGCGACGTCGGCGTCGGCGCCGAGTCGGTGGGCGAGCTGGGCCAGGCTGGTGGTGGCTGTGAGGTGCCAGCGGCCGTCCTGGTCGCGGTGGATCATCTGGTAGCCGGCCATCTCGGCCAGGGCGATCTCGGCGGTGGTGCGCCCGATGCGGGCGTCGCGAGCGACCTCGGCGGTGGTGGGGGAGACCCGGGAGCGTTCGATGGCCTCGTAGGCCAGGGCTGCGGCGGGCCCGAGGGCACGGAAGACGGGTCTGATGGCGTGGATCTTGCCCTGGCGCCAGGTCAGGTCCCGGGCAGTCTGGCTGTGCTGCTCCGGGAGTTCGACCAGATAGACGTCGGCGTTGCGGTGGCGGGCGTCGGCGATCTTGGTGACCATGCCGTCGGAGAGCTCGGAGAGCCGGCGCAGGAGCCTCGCCACCGTGCCGTGGTGCTGACCCAAGGCCAGGGCGAAGGTGCGGCAGCCGACGTCCAGGACATTGGTCTCCATCGTCCGCATGTACGCCAACACTCCGCGCAGGAGGAACCTCAGCCCGATGCCCTCCCTGCCCAGGGAGTGGAACCTTGCATCGAGCACCGCGTAGAGGACGTTCTCCAGATCGTTGACCAGCTGGTGGATCGAGGCCACCGAGGCTTTTGCCCCCCCGGTGGGTTCAGTGGGGCTTGTGTCGCTTTTGCGGGCACTCCTCGTCCCGGCGTCGTTGGCGGTGAATTCGATCGCCTTGGCCCATTCGCGCTCCAGGAGCCGCTCGAGCTGGGACCTCGACTGGTACAGGGCCGCAAGGCCCGGGAACTGGCCCGTGAGCTCGCCGCGGACCTGGGGAAGGGTCCACCCGCACGCGGCGAGGTGGTTCAGGACCGCCATCCGGGCCTCCGAGGCCGACCGGTAGCGTGCCGGGTCGTACAGGCCTGTTTCGGCGATTGCCCGCAGCGGGGATTGCCACCCGCCACTTGGGTGCGCCATTGCGGCAGGGAGTGCGCCGTGGGCCTGAGGCTGGGGGCGGGAGACCTCGCCCCGGGCACGTCGGGTCGCCTCGTCCCGGTTGCGGCGCAGCTCCGGGGCCAGTGCCCGGCACAGCCGCCCGATCGCGTCGGGGGCGTTGCGGTGACGCAGCACCCCGTACGCGGCCGACAGCGGAGTCACCAGCTCCTGGTGGCCTCCGCGCTTGTGGACCGAGCCCGGGACGCGGATGCACCCAGTGGAGGGGTTGCGGTGCGGGCTCGCGTCCAGGCTCGGTGCCAGCCGGGCCAGCGCCTCCACCAGCTCCCGGGCCTCAGCACCGCCCATCCGCTCCGCCAGAGGCACGTACAGGTGCCGGCCCCCACTGGGGGAGACGTCCTCCACCCAGCGCAGCCCGCACGACGCCAGCAGCGCCCCCAGCCGCCCGGCGTCCCCGTCCACGACCTGCTGGGCTGCGCTCGAGGTGTCCAAGTCCAGGCACAGCGTCGCCACCGACCCGTCCGCCCCGTGCACCAGCACCGCCGCCGGAGCCTTCGGCAGCGAACCGGTGATCTCGCGTGGAGCACCGGGGTACCCGAACTTCCCACGCACCCAGCGCCCAGAACGGTAGAAGGGCTGGCCAGCGATCAGCGGAGCCAGAGACCACGCCTGCCGGTGCTTCTCAATAGGGGCAGACCTCACCGCCGGAGCAGCCAAGGACACGCCCGGGGCGCCGGCCAATGCGATTGTCAGATCGGCAGCTTCGGCTACCATAAGAGGGCAGACTCCTTCCCAGGAGGTATGCGAAAGGGACCCACCCGCAAGGGAGGGTTTCGGATCCATCACCGGTCGGCCGGCAAGCAAAGCGGTGATGGGAGACTTTTACGAGGGCCCGCCGAGAGGCGGGCCCTCAGTCGTTAAGAGGCCTTCGGGAAGAGTGCCTCCCCATCGTTGTCGTTGTCGAGTTTGTTGGGTAGACCGCAGGCGCGGTCAATGAGCGCGCCGAGGTACTCGCTCAGAGAGAGGCCCGCGCGTGTTGCCTCCGTGGTCGCGCGCTTGTGTTGGTCGGGTAGCACCCGGCCGCGCAACGCGACGCGGTTGCCGTCGAGTTTCGGGGTTGCGTACGACTCGCTCATACCAGCCATCCTTGCTTAAGCCCTGCCGGCGGTACCGGAACCGCCGGCAGTCGGCGTGTCGTAAAACGTCGCCGCTAGAACCGGGGCGTCTACTAGAGCGTGCCTCTGTCACCGGGCCGGCCAACTAGCAATGACCAAGCGAAGGGCAGCAACAGCTCTAGCCCGCTGGCCCTGACCCTTGGCAGGATCTCAAGGAGGATCGGCTCTTTCACCGTATACCTACTTGTATACTCGTATATGGTTACTTCGGTATCCTTGATGCTAGGCTCGTCCTGTGGCTGCTACGACGATCAAGGTTCCGCACGAGCTGCGAGACCGAATCAATCACGATGCCGGAGAGCGGGGTCTCTCTGCCGCCGCACTGTTGGCAGAGCTCTTGGACGGCTATGAGCGCTCACGGCGCTTCGAGGCGATCCGCGAGGCATACGGGCGTCTTCCGGGGGACGACACGTACGCGCAGGAGACACAGGTCTGGGACGAGACCTCCGGCGACGGCCTGGCCGATGCCTGATCTGGAACGGAGCCAGGTGGTCTGGGTCAACTTCAATCCCACGAAGGGCAGTGAACAGGCCGGCCATCGGCCGGCTCTGGTCATCTCCACGGACGAATTCAACTCGATCATCCCGAACGTGGTGGTCGTCCTTCCCGTGACCACCCGTGACCGTGGACTGCCTCACCACGTCCGCCTCCAGGGTCCGGACCTGAGTCTCGACCAAGAAAGCTATGCAATGACAGAGCAGCCAAGGACCATCGACCGCCAACGAATCACGGGAACCGCAGGGAACGTGGACCTGAACACCATGAAGTCCATCGACCTCTGGCTCCGTGACTTCCTCGGCCTGCGCTGAAGATCGTCGCTCCGGGAGCTTCGACATCCGAGAGGGAGGCAATGTCGACGAGGAGCAGCACTGAGTCGGACTGGTAGGGCAGGCGCAGCTCGATCCCCTTGGTCCGGGCCTGCGCCCGGTCGAGCTCCGGGGCGCTGGAGGCACCGATGAGCACGCCCACCTTGAACGGCTCCCCTGCCCCGGCGGCCCGCTCC
This sequence comes from Sinomonas terrae, assembly GCF_022539255.1. Lineage (NCBI taxonomy): Bacteria > Bacillati > Actinomycetota > Actinomycetes > Micrococcales > Micrococcaceae > Sinomonas > Sinomonas terrae. Next base: position 11,685 of record NZ_JAKZBV010000003.1, on the reverse strand, counting down.
CTCCGGGCCCCGGGGGCCTGCGGCACCCACCTTTGGGTAGCTCGCGCCGGTGAAGCCGCTCATCGCCACCGTAGCTCGGGCGGATCAGCTCGACCGTCCGGCGGCGCTCGTGAGCCGGCTGCTCTGTCGCGGATCCTGGATGCGCTCGGTCATTGTTCCCTCTCGTCCACGAGAGCGCCCCGGGGCTACAGCACGGGCCGCGCGGCGGGGAACGGCCGGGCCGGCGCCGCAGGCCTGCCGACGCCCCGCTTCTCGGCCGAGGACCACCGCGGCCAACGACAGGCCGCCCCGGCGGCTCCATTCCAGTCCCTGCCGGGCGGCAGCAGGAGCGGCCCCCGGACTACCCCGGCCTTCCAAGCACAGGCAGCCGCTTGCGCATGGGCAGCGGGTTGGCGTAGGAGAAACGCATGGCTGAGAACAAGATGACCGGGAGCGCCGGGGAGCACTGGGTGTGCGCCGTGCTCTCCCGCTACGGGTGGGCCGCGGCGCTGATCCGCGACGGGCTCGAGCGCGCCGACATCCTCGCCGTCCGGACCGAAGGCGAGGCCCGCCGGACCATAGAAGTCCAGGTCAAGACCGCCGGCCCTGGCGAGCGGCCCAATTGGCTCCTGGGCTCCAAGGCGCAGCAGGCAGCGCTGTCACGCCATGAGTGGTTCGCCCTGGTCGCCCTCCGGGACAACCCGGTCTTAGCACCCCGTACGTTCATCGTGCCCCGCGACCACGTCGCCGCCGTAGCCTGGATCCACCGCCGGGACTGGCTCATCGACCCGGGAGCACCCCCCGGGAGGCGGAGCACCAGCGTCGCCCAGACCCGCGTCTCGGCCGACGTCTTCGAGCGCTACGAGGACCGGTGGGACCTCCTCGGCGCACCCACCGAACAGGCGCCCTTCCTGCTGCCCGAACGCTTCCGCGAGCTCGCCCTCGACCCACGCGTCGGGCTCCCCCAGGACCACCCGTGGCAGAAGGGGCTGCCCGAGCGGGCATAGCCGCCGCAGAGCGCATCGCGAAGCGGTCTGGGCTCGCTTGTGCCGTCTCGGGGCTTCGTCCTCTCAGCCAGCACCACGGCGAAAAGTCGACTCAGGTGGCTTCCTTCGCCGCCGGAGCGATACCGGCAGAGGCAAGGCTGAACCTGACTGATCAACCGCCAGGCCGGCCGATGAGCGTGCATCGTCGAGGGTGCCCTCACAACCGCTCTGCGCTTTATTGGGCCCGTTGTACCTACCCAGCTGTCGGCCCCAATTTCGGGAACGTCCGCCCCGGCCATAGCCGCATCATGACTGCACCGGAGCGGACGCCCCTGTGGCAAGCGCACGGGCCGCCCGGGGCCAGGCTGGAGAAGGGCCCTCGCTCGCTGGTCTTGGAGTACCCGAGCAGACGGACGCGAAGCAACCGCAGGACCAGGACGCAGACTGCTCCGCCGCACTCCGACCGGAGAGCAGGGCGGACAGGCCGGCGTGGTTCGACGGGGGGCAGGATCGCCGGAGACCTCGCCCTCCCGAAGCTCGCGCGTTCGCGTTCCTTGGCGGTAGCCCCGCTCGGAACGGACGTCGAAGGCGAGGATTTGCTCGCGCGCCGTCTTGAGGTGCCCGACGCTGAGCGGGAGCTTGTGTTCGAGGGCGGTGAGCAGGCGGTGAAACTGGGCGTGCATGGCCTCAGCCGCGGGTTGTCGAGCAGGCCGGCCTGGACGTCGGGGGTGAACTACCTTCACCCTGGTCAGCGCTGCCACAGCGTGGGGTCGGGGAGGCCCGTGAGCTATTGACAAGGATGTGAGCTGCGTCGCAATATCGACGCATAGGAATTAGCAGCTTGCATAAAGATGCCGCAAAAGGCGGCAAAGTCATCAGGACAAAGGAGACGCAGATGACTTCACGAATGCCTGTCCGACTCGGGTGCGCCGCATTTGCGGCCGGGTTGGCGGTGCTCTCGCTTGCTGCCTGTGGGCAGGACAGCGGAGGCTCCTCCAGCGGGGGCAAGAAGGTGATTGGGGTGTCGGTCGCCGACCAGAAGTCTCTCTTCTATGTGGCGGAGGTCGATGGGATCAAGGACGAGGCGAAGAAGCAGGGCTACGACGTCGACGTCACCTCGGCGAACAACGACTCGACGGCGCAGGTGAAGCAGGTGAACGACCTGTTGACCAAGCAGGTCGGCGCTCTGATCTTCACGCCCCAGGATTCCACCTCGGCGGCAGCCGGCGTGCGGGCCGCGAACAACGCGAACGTTCCTGTGGTCGCAGTGGACGAGCGGCCCGACCCGGGACAGGGCAAGCTCGCCACCTATATCGCCACGGACAGTGTCAAGGCGGCATACAACCTGTGCACGTGGATGTTCAAGCAGATCGGAGACCAGGGCGACATCGCGATCCTCCATGGTGTCCTGGGCTCGACGGCCGAGATCCAGCGGACGCAGGGGTGCCAGAAGGCCCTGAAGGAGAATCCGGGGATCAAGGTCGTCGCGGAGGCGACGGCGAACTGGGACGAGACGCAGGCTTTCAGCGCGACCCAGAACATCCTGACCGCCCATCCGGAGATCAAGGCGGTGTTCGGGGAGAGCGACGCGATGGGGCTCGGGGCGGCCAAGGCTGCGAAGGCCGCCGGCAAGAGCATCTTCTCGGTCGGCATCGACGGCTTCCCGAGCATGTTCGATGCGATTGCCCAAGGGCTGACTCAGGGGACCGAGGCGCAGCAGCCCTACAAGATGGGCCAGATGGCGGTGGACAATGCCATCGCCCTCATGAACGGCAAGGGCAGCAGCATCCCCGCCGTGCAGTACCAGGACACCGTCCTGGTCAACAAGGACAACGTCGCCCAGTACAAGGACGACCCGTTCTACGGGCCCAACGCTCAGTCGATGAAGTGATCCTACCGCCGGGCACGCCATAGGACCTTGAACGGCCATCGTGGGAGGAATCGTGAGCAATGAAGCAGGGAACTCCGGCCTGAGGTGCTCGGGCCTTGTCAAGGCCTACAGCGGGGTGACTGTCCTGAAGTCGGTCGACTTCAGTGTCCTCCCGGGGAATGTCGTGGGCCTGGTGGGGGAGAACGGGGCCGGGAAGTCAACACTCAGCTCGATCATCACGGGTGTGGTGAAGCCCGACGGTGGGAGCATGCTGCTGGACGGGGAGGAGTTCTCCCCGTCGAGCCCGGCCGAAGCGCTGCGTCAGGGGGTCTCGCTGATCCACCAGGAGACACGCCTCATCCAGGATCTCTCGGTCGCCGAGAACATCTTCCTGGGCCGCCTCCCGAAGAGCGGCGGCCGGGTGGACTGGGAGCGGACCCGCAGCGAAGCCAAGGCCATCCTGGACTCGCTGGGGGTCGGACTGGACGTGCGGCGCCCTGTCCGCGGGCTGTCGATGGCCACCCAGCAGGAGATCGAGATCGCCAAGGCCCTCAGCCGTCGGCCCCGGTACGTCGTCTTCGACGAGCCCTCCGCCTCTCTGGGCGAGTCCGAGACCGAGCATGTGCTGGAGCGGATCCGGGCACTGCGGGCCAGCGGGGCTGGAGTGGTCTACATCTCCCACCGCCTCGACGAGGTGCGCGAGGTCGCGGACGAGATCGTCTGCCTCCGGGATGGGGCCAGAGTCGCCTCCTGGCCGACTGGGGACGTCCCCAGGGAAGCCATCATCAACGCGATGGTCGGCCGCGAGTTCACCTACGAGCATGTCCCCCCCGCGCCAAGCCAGGACAGGACCGTGCTTGAAGTGCGGGGACTCGGCCGGCGCGGGGCCTTCAAGGACATCAGCTTCGAAGTCTCCGCAGGCGAGGTCCTCGGCATCGCAGGGCTCGTCGGGGCCGGACGGACCGAGGTGGTCCGGGCCATCGCAGGGGTGGACCGGCTGGACGCCGGGGAGGTCCTCCTCGAAGGAAAGGCCCTCCCGTGCAGCAGCCCGAGGTCTGCGATCAGGGCGGGCATCGTGATGGTCCCCGAGGACCGCAAGGGCCAGGGGCTGAACCTCGACCGCACGGCGGAGGAGAACCTGACCCTGCCCTGGGAACGCGAGATCGCCGGAGGAGGCGGCCTGGTGACCAAGAGGCTCATCCGGAAGGTCGCAGCCACCCAACGCCAGCGCCTCGACGTACGCGGCAACATGGCACTTCCCGTCAAGTCGATGTCGGGTGGGAACCAGCAGAAGGTCCTCATCGGCAAATGGCTGGTCAAGGACCCCAAGGTCCTCATCGTCGACGAGCCGACCCGCGGGGTCGACGTGGGCGCGAAGATGGCCATCTACGAGATCATCCGGAAGCTGGCTGCCTCCGGGATCGCGGTCATCGTCGTCTCCTCCGAACTCGACGAGGTCCTGGGACTCTCGCACCGCGTCCTGGTCATGTCCCAAGGCCGCCAGCGCGGAATCCTGAACCGGGACGAGGCAAAACCCCAGCGCGTCATGGAATTGGCCGTCCACTCGGCGGGGGGGGAGCCGTTTTCCCCCGTCGCACCGGATCCGTCTCCGGCATCGCCCGCCCCTACCGCCCAGCAATAGAAAGAGCAGTCATGCGAACCACCACCCGCCACGCCGCTGCCGGGACACCGTCGACCCTCAGGACAGAGCAGGCGGAAGCAGAGCCGACGACGCAGGGGGCCGCCGAGCCCAGGCCGGCGACGAGTGCCCGAAGCGCCCTGGCCAGGGGGCTGCGCGCCCTCCCCGGCCCCCTCCTGGGCCTGATCGTCGTGGTGATCGCCCTGTCGATCCTCTCCCCGTACTTCCTCACCTGGCACAACGTCATGAACATCGTCACCCAGAACGCAGACCTCGGGATTATGGCGGTCGGCGCCGCCCTGGTCATCCTCATCGGCGGGATCGACCTCTCCGTCGGGTCGAACCTGGCCGTCTCGCTCATGGTCAACGCCTGGCTCTACCACATGGTCGGCCTGCCGTTCTGGCTCTGCATCCTGGCCGGCCTCGCCGTGGGGGCAGGCGTCGGCCTGGCCAACGGGATCCTCTCAACCTACGGGCGCATCCAGCCCTTCGTGGCCACGCTCGCCACGATGTCCGCAGCCGCAGGGCTGGCCCTCTACATCACCAACGGCAACCCGATCAACGACTTCCCCGACTGGTTCCTCGCCATCACGAGCGCCCGCGTCCTCGGGATCCCCCTCGAGGCAGTGATCATGGTCGCCATCTTCCTCGTCGCTGCGTTCTGGCTCCGCTTCCGGCCCACTGGCCGGGCCCTGTACGCGATCGGCGGCAACGCCGAGGTAGCACGGCTCTCGGGCCTGAACGTCACCCGGATCAAGATCGGCGTCTACGTCATCGCCGGCCTCCTGGCCGCAGTAGCGGGCATGATCGTCGGCTCCCGCCTCGACTCGGCACAGCCCACGGCAGGAACCGCGGACCTCCTGAACGTGATCGCGGTCGTCGTCATCGGCGGCGCGAGCCTCTCCGGCGGCTCCGGGGGCATGCTCAACACCTTCATCGGCCTCCTGATCATCGGAGTGCTCAACAACGGAATGGACCTGCTGAACGTCTCCCCGAACCTCCAGCCGGTCGTCATCGGCATCGCGATCATCGTCGCAGTCCTGACCGACCGGGCCAGCCGCTCCCGCCAAGGCGCCTGACCCAAGGCCCTTTGACCGCCGATTCCGAGAGGACCCCAATGCCCGCGAAGACCTATGCCGTCGAACCGATCGAGCCCCTGCTGCTGGAAGCGGACCCCGAGCGCAGCCTTGCTGCCTGCGGCATCCAGCGGCTGATCCTCGGCTCCGAGGCCCTCTCGGTCGTCGCAGAGACAGTCGCCGAGCTCCTCGGGGGAAGGCAGCCCAGCGGAGCCGGGGAAGAGGAGACCGCCGCAGTGGCGCTGCTGGTCGACCCGGTCCGGATCAGCCGGCGCGGAGAGGACGTCAAGGACCTGATGGAGGAGCAGCTGGGGCGGCGTTTCCCTGTCACCCGGACTGTGCTGGACGATGGGCACTCGGAGCTCCACGTGGTCGACCACATCCTCGACGAAGCCTCCGCCGCGGTCGTCGGCAAGGCAGCCGTGGTCGCCGTCGGCGGCGGGACCATCAGCGACATCGCCAAGGTCGCCGTCCAGCGCGCCTCCGCCCGCGGAGCCGGGCCCGTCCTGGTCACCGTGCAGACCGCGGCATCCGTGGACGGCTACACCGACGACGTCTCCGTCGTCCTCCGGGACGGTGTGAAGCGGACCGTCCCCTCGCGCTGGCCGGAGGCGGTCGTGGCCGACACCGACGTCATCTCCGAAGCGCCCGAGAAGATGAACCGGGCCGGGTTCGGGGAGATGACCTCCATGTTCACCGCCCCGGCCGACTGGAGGCTCGCGTCCATGGTGGGCGCAGACCGCTCCTACAACCCCAGCGCCGTCCGCCTCCTCGCCTCGGTCGTCCCCGACCTCGAAAGCTGCAGCGACGGGCTCAGGGAAGGCCGACCCGACGCTGTGGCAGCGCTGACCAGGGCTCTGGCCCTCCGCGGGATCGTCACCGGGGTGGCAGGCACGAGCGCCGTGCTGTCCGGGGTCGAACATCTCATCAGCCACATGCTCGACCAGTACCACTCCGGCCACGGCAGACCCATCGGCCTGCACGGGGCCCAGGTCGGGGCAGGGGCGGTGATCGCAGCCAGCGCCTGGGACATGCTTTTCGACAGGCTCGCAGACCGGCAGGCCCCCCAGATCGCTCCGATCGAGACGGCTCTCGACCCGGAAAGGGGCCGCAGGAAGGTCCTCGCGGCCTTCGAGCGGGTCGACTCCTCTCTGAAGGTGGCTGAGGAATGCTGGAGCGACTACTCGGCCAAGCTCGAAGCCGTCGCCTGGGAATTCCACCGAGTGCGGGACCTCGTGGGGAACTGGGCAGAGCACCAGGACGAGCTCCGGAGCCTGGTGCGTCCCCCCGGGGAAATCGCATCCGCCCTGAGCCGGGCCGGGGCCCCGGCCCGGCTCTCTGACCTCGGCCAGCACGTCGACCCCGAGCTCCAGCAGTGGGCCGTGGCGAACTGCGCGCTGATGCGGAACCGCTTCACGGTCGTCGACCTGCTGGCCCTCCTGGGCTGGTGGGAACCCGGCGACGTGGGCGAGGTCCTCGAGCGGGCCCACCAGGCCGTCGCCGCGGCCGAAGGCCAGGGGTGAGCCTGATGCGCGACCACGTGATCGGGATCGACTGCTCCACCACCGCCGCCAAGGCCGTGGTCTGGAATGCGGAAGGCGAGGTGCTCTCCCAGGTGCGCCGGGCCTTCGACCTCAGCCAGCCCCGCCCGGGGTGGGGCGAGCAGAACGCCGAAGACTGGTGGACCGCGACCGCCGAAGCCATCCGCCGCGCCGTACAGACCATCGACGCCTCCCGGATCGGAGCCCTGTGCATCACCCATCAGCGCGAGAGCTTCGTCTGCGTCGACGAGGGAGGCGTTCCCCTCCGGCCGGCCATGCTCTGGATGGACACCCGGGCAACCGACGAGGTCGCCAGATACGGCACCGAAGAGGTGCACCACATCACAGGCAAGCCCCCCAACCCCACTCCCGCCTGGTACAAGCTGCTCTGGCTCGCCAAGCACGAGCCCGAGACACTGGCCCGGATCGGCCGCGTGGTCGACGTGCACGGATTCCTCGTCCACCGCCTCACCGGGCAGTGGCTCACCTCGTGGGCTTCAGCTGATCCCCTGGGCCTGGTGGACATGTCCACCTTCGACTACGACGAATCCCTGCTGAAGGCCGCTGGAATCGAACGCGGCAACCTCAGCCAGCTGCGTCCCCCCGGAAGCATCCTCGGGTACCTCGGCGACGACGTCGCAGCACGCCTCGGACTCTCCTCGGGAGTGGCTGTCGTGGCCGGCGCGGGAGACGGCCAGTGCGCGCAGCTCGGCACCGGCGGGACCATCGGGGGACGCGCCTACCTGAATCTGGGCAGCGGGATCGTCTCCGGCACCTACACCGACCGCTACTCCTATGCCCGCGAATACCGCACTCTGTCCGCGGCCGTGCCAGGACGCTACACCCTCGAGACCTTCATCGGCGGCGGCACCGTGAACCTGAACTGGTTCGTGGAGAACTTCGCCGGGATCGACGCCCGCCTGCTCGGGCTCGGCCTGACCCCTGAGCAGGTGCTGGAAACGGCAGCCGCCCAGCTGCCCCCGGGCGCCGAGGGCCTGCTGTCGCTGCCCTACTGGACCGGGGCCCTGACCCCCTACTGGGACCACAACGCCCGCGGGGTCCTCCTCGGCCTCACCGGGATCCACCAAAAGGCCCACGTCTACCGGGCCCTCCTGGAAGGCCTGGCCTTCGAGCAGCGCCTGCTGACCACGGGGGCCGAGGAGGCCCAGGCCCAGCCCCTGACCGAGATCATCGCACTCGGCGGGGGATCCCGCAGCCCCCTCTGGTGCCAGATCCTCGCCGACGTCATGCAGCGCACCGTCTCGGTCGTGCGCGAACCGGAGAGCACCTGCCTCGGCGCGGGCATGCTCGCCGCCGCCGCCGTCGGAGTCCACGAGTCCATTGAATCTGCTGTGGAGGCGATGAGCGGGACGGGCAGGTCCTACGATCCCCAGCCGGAGCCGGCGGCAGCGTACGAGAAGCTCTATGCCGTCTACCGCGACATCTACAGCGCCAACCGCGAGCTGTTCGCCCGACTGGCAGAGGCCACACGATGACCAGCACAGCCCCGGGCCGGCTCGCCCCCGCGCCGCTGCGGTCCTACGCCGGATACCTCTTCGACCTCGACGGCACGATCTACCTCGGGGACAGCCTCCTCCCCGGAGCCCATGAACTCGTCACGGGACTGCGCCGGTCGGGCCGGGAAACCCTGTTCCTGTCGAACAACCCCACACGGGACCCGCAGATGTACGCAGACAAGCTCACCCGGCTCGGCCTGCCCACGCCCTTGGACCGCATCGTGAACCCGGTGGTGACGATGGTCGCCTGGCTGCTCGCAGAGGCCCCAGGGGCAACTGTCTTCGTCATCGGCGAAGAGCCGCTCATCAGGGCGATCCGGGCCGCCGGCATCCGCACCACCGAGGACCCCCGCGAGACCGACATCGTGATCGCCAGCTACGACCGCAGCTTCGACTACCGCAAGCTGCAGATCGCCTTCGACGCGCTCTGGCAGTACCGGCGGGCGAGGCTGGTGGCGACGAATCCCGACGCCTACTGCCCCATGCCGGAGGGCCGCGGGGAACCCGACGCGGCAGCAGTCATAGCAGCGATCGAGGCCAGCACAGGCGTCAGATGCGAGGCGAACGTGGGCAAACCCGCCCCCCTCATGCTGCGGACGGCCCTGGACGTCCTGGGACTGCCCGGCGCGGAATGCCTCATGGTAGGGGACCGGCTGCACACCGACATCGCCATGGCAGCCGACGCGGGCATCGACTCGGCCCTCGTCCTGACCGGGGAGAGCACCGAGGAAATGGCAGCCCAGCTGCCGCCCGAGCGGAGACCGACCTTCATCCTCCCCAGGATCGACGCCCTGCTGCAGCCCCTCGAGGACTAGCGGGAGCGAAGCGGTGAATGCCTTGCAGGACCCTTGATGCACCCGTAGAATAAATTTCAATTCGTCATCCGAATATTTACCCGAAGGGAAAGCCTGATGGACCTTTCAGCGGAGACGCTGCTGGAGATGCAGCGGCGGATGCTGCGGATCCGGCGTTTCGACGAGCGGGCCTCGCTCATGGTCAAGCGGGGCCACATCCCCGGCACGGTGCACACTAGCATCGGCCAGGAGGCCCAGGTCGTCGGGGCCTGCATGGCCCTGGGGGACGGCGACTACATGAGCGGGAACCACCGCAGCCACGGGCACCCGATCGGCAAGGGCTCCCCGCTCGGGCCGCTCATGGCAGAGCTCGTGGGCAAGGCGACCGGCGTCTGCGGCGGCAAGGGGGGTTCCCTGCACCTGGCCGACTTCGCCGTCGGGAGCCTGGGGGAGTCGGGCATCGTCGGCTCCTCGATCCCGATCGCCACCGGTGCGGGCCTCTCCAGCAAGGTCCTGGGCAACGGGCGCGTCTCGCTGGCCTTCTTCGGCGACGGGGCCGCCAACCAGGGGTGCCTCTACGAGGCGATGAACCTCGCCGGCGTGTGGGACCTCCCGGTCGTGTTCCTCTGCGAGAACAACCAGTACGCCCTCTCCACCCCTGCCCACACGGTCACCTCGGGCGTGATCGCCGAGCGGGCCGCCGGGTTCGGCATCCCGGGCGTGCGCGTGGAGGACGGGCAGGACGTCCTGGCCGTCTACGAGGCGGCCGCCGCCGCCGTGGACCGCGCCCGCCGCGGCGAGGGCCCCACCCTGGTGGAGGTCATCACGTACCGCTTCAACGAGCACTCGGAGGGCCTTCGGCTCGGGACCGACTACCGGGACAAGGACGAGAAGGCGGCGTGGCTGGAGCGGGACCCGATCGTCCTGTTCCGACAACGGCTGATCGCGGACGGCACCGCGACCGCCGAGCAGCTCGACGAGCTCGAGGCGGCGGTCCTGCGCGAGGTCGACGAGGCGGTCGAGTTCACCGACAGGAGCCCCTACCCCGACCCCAGCGTCGCCTTCAAAGACCTCTACACCGAACCGATCGGAGTCCTGTCATGACCCTCATGAGCTATCTCGGGGCCATCGGCGCCGCCCAGCGCGAGGCCATGGAGGCCGACCCGCGCGTGGTGATCATCGGCGAGGACGTCGAAGCGAACGTCTACGGCACCACGGGCGCGGGCAAGTCCCGCAAGGACAAGGGCGACTTCCTCGAGCTCTTCGGGGCCAACCGCATCCGCAACACGCCCATCTCCGAGGAGGTGATCGTCGGGGCCGCCGCCGGGGCCGCGATGACGGGGCTGCGCCCGATCGTGGACCTCTCGTACTCGAGCTTCCTGTACATGGCGATGGACCAGTTCGTGAACCAGGTCGCCAAGAACCGCTACATGTTCGGCGGCCAGGCCTCCATGCCTGTCGTGTTCCGCTCTGCGATGTTCTACGGGCTCAACACCGGCGCCCACCACTCCGACCGCCCCTACCCGATGTTCATGAACGTCCCCGGGCTGAAGATCGTGGTCCCCTCCAACCCCTACGACGCCAAGGGCCTGCTGCGCACCGCGGTCGACTCCGACGACCCGGTCCTGACCTTCGAGGCCTGCATGCTCTGGGGCACCAAGGGAGAGGTCCCCGAGGAGGAGTACCGGATCCCCTTCGGCCAGGCACGCACCGCCCGGGAAGGCGACGACGTCACCGTCGTGGCGATCTCCAGCGCCGTGCCCGAGGCCCTGGCCGCCGCGGAGTCGCTGGCAGGGGAGGGCCTCTCGGTCGAGGTCATCGACCCGCGCACCCTGGTCCCCTTCGATGCCGAGGCGGTCATCCGCTCGGTCCAGCGCACGGGGCGCCTCGTCGTCGCCGACCCCGCCCACCGCACCTGCTCCGCGGCCGCGGAGATCTCCGCGATCGTCGCCGAGGAGGCCTTCGAGTCCCTGCGTGCCCCGATCGTGCGCGTGGCCACCCCCGACACGCAGATCCCTTTCAGCCCTGCCCTGGAGAAGCAGCTCTACCCGAACCGGGACAGCATCGCCGAGGCGATCCGGCGGGTCACCGGCACGAGGGCCGGGAGCACGTCCGAGGCAGCCCGCCTCGCCTCCCCGGCCCCGCACCTCTGAGCTGTCAACCAAAAACCACTGTTCCGAAGGAGAAGAAAATGCCACGAGTAGAAGTCCTGCTGCCCCAGTGGGGGATGGGGATGAGCGAGGGAACCGTCGCGACCTGGCTGAAGAACGTCGGGGACCCGGT